>CAZDDZ010000042.1:3946-20711 GCA_964504285.1 uncultured Pseudoflavonifractor sp. | reverse complement strand
TTAAAATTCCTGTTGCAAATTTGGGGGAAGATTGTCTGTACAAATATAGAACATCGGAGAGTGCGTGTAAATATTATATGACGCTACCCTCGCGAGATATGGAATGGAGGGGAGTCCAATGGGGTAGAATGTTGACGGCCTGGGGTTTTCGGTGTAGTGTGGAGAAAATGGAGACTGTCAGGAAAATTCCAGAACGTGCAAGAGATACTGAATCGAACGGATAAGGTGCCCTCGTGTCCTACAATAGAAGGGAATGAATTATACGAAGAAAGTTATAGCAGTAATCTTAACAATTATGATAATTAGTACATCCTCTGCATTGGCGGTTGAGTCTTCTAATCGAAACATCTTAGTCACGCCACATGGGAGTACAACATATAGCGCTTTAGAAAATGCCGTTTCAGCGGCTGAACTTAAAATAAATTCAGAATACTACGATGCATTGTCTCTGGCACTACAAACTGGTGATACTAGGTTACATAGTGAGCTTTCTGCCACAATGGCATCACGACGTCGTGATGCAGTTACGGACATCTATTCCGCATATGGTTTTGAAAGAGTTAGTCAATGTGAGACCCCTGTACCGACCCCTGCCTCTTCTGATTTGACGTTTACTGCTGAAGACGTCTACTATAGTACAGCCGATAAGATGTATATCTACACCGTCGATTGGAGTTGGGAGTGGGCTTCTTGGGATGAGTATTGGGATATTGAAGATTTGGCAGGTGTCTCAATGACCAATACAAATGATTATTATATTCTGAAATCTTATGCGAAAACATGGCACAGCAATGGTGAACAATCTGGCTATGTTGACGAATTTGGAAATCATGATCCGTCAGATTCTAAAATAACCAAGCGCTACGAAGATGCAAGCGGCGTTATTTATAATGTAACAGATATGGCGGCATATTTAAGTGCACCACGTGCTACTGCACACCAAGGCCGAATTACTATAATGGTAAAACAGAAGGCCTCTTCAAGCGGAACTCCTGTTAATAAATTTATTGCTAGCTACGAGCACAATTTCAAAGAATTTAAATTATCATTTGATGCAAAGATTAACAGTGTTGGCTTTGCCTTAAATGGTGCGATTTCTATTGGCTACGAAAAAATTAATAGTCGATGGTTGCGAGCTAGTGGCGGCGCAATTATAGGTAACTAAAATGTATAATCGCATTTTTCACCTAGGAGAAACTTTGATAATTTCGGGAAGTATTTTATGTACCGCAAATTCAATGCCGTTTTTGCCTATCATGGGGTTGCTTTTTATTGTTTTAGGATTGGGTATTGCCTACTTCGCCCACAGTAGCAAGCCATAGAGGACAGGGGGACGGTTCATTTGTCTTGCGGATATGTTAAGCCAAAGTCAAATGAACCGTCCCCCTGTCTCCCACTCGTGAGATATAGAATGGCGGGGAGTCCAATGGGGTAGAATGTTGACGGATGGTGGTTTTCGAGGTATAAATAAAAAAATCGGAAGGCTATCTGGACTACTTGGTACTTACAAGAAATATGAGCAGCATAAAAACCATTTTCATACTTTGAATTAAAAATATATGGAGGTAAAAATTATGCAACTTAGAAATTCAAAAAGTATATCCAAACTGTCCTCACTGCTGATGGCACTGGTATTGTTTTCTGCCATTGGCACTGCCAGCGCAGCCAGCACGGATGCCTCGCCCCTTACGTCCAGCAACCTCTTTGTTGAGACCTGCGACTTTTTTTTCAACAATCACGAAGTGTGTAGGATAACTAATAAAGCGGGCAGCGACATCACAGGTGAATTTTATCAAGCATACAAAGACGCATATGCGCAGGGTGACATCAATGCGGTTTATGGGTATTATCTCAATAATATTAAAAGCATTGGTTGGCAAACAATTACTGAAAGTAAAGCCACACCGTATGCCTCTAGCATCAGCAAAACGGTGACAAATCAGGAACTCCAAACCCGAAATGTCCGTGGACAATCCAAAGTTGTTGAGGCCATGATTTCTATCACCGGAAGATATACTTACAACTCAAACACCGGTGTCATCTCAAGAACTATTTCGAATCCAACTGTGTCACTGCTTCTTGAGGACAGCCTAGGAGCACTCTTTAGTGGCGAAGTCGCTTATGAGGGCGGAAACTATGAATTTGCCGATGACTACACTGTCGTTTTTTCTGGCAGTGCTTATGCCACAATTACCAAGTACATATACGGCGAGTGGCCCGTTATCGGTGGCAAGGCAGATTGGGTGGCCAACACAGAGAACTACGAAATATTTGTCGTTGGAACTGCCGAATAAAAAAGTTTAGCACAGGAGGCATCTCATGAAAAATAATCGTGTCAAACTAGTATGTGGTATTTGTGCAGCAATTTCTGTCGGTTTCTATAGCGTTGTAATAGTTGGCGAAAACCAGCTTTACAGCTCTTTCTCGGAAGCCATCTTACTAAGTACAGAGGAAGTCAAAATACTACGCTTTGTCGTGGCAAAATTTACGCGTGCTTTTACACAACCGCTAATGGTTGCCTCGATTATTATAAATGTTGCTTCCAATGTATCCCTTATCAAAAGAACGCTAAATACCTTTGCTTATAACTTCGCAATCTGTGGGGCAGTATATCTTATTCAGGTACTTACACTCAAAATTTCCAATGCTCTACTCTACAATCTTGAGTATCTTTTCTTTGCATTTGTAACGCAAAGCGTAGTGGGAATTTTCTTTGGAGTTGTGACGTTTTTTTGCAGAGAGGGAATACGAAAGCAATCATAGAGAGACAAGGCAGAGGACAAGGGGACGGTTCTTTTGTCTTGCGGATATGTTAAGCCAAAGTCAAATGAACCGTCCCCCCGTATCAGGTCTGCGGCAGCCCCCGTCGGCAGCTCGTCCACGGCCCAGCGGGTACTGCTCTCCACTTGATCGTTGGCGGACTCGCTCCCAGCGCCCTTGCAGCTTGGCTGCACACCTTGGACTTAGGCTATGCAGTCATCAGAATCAGAATTTCCACTGGATATGTATTTTCTGCCGACCGGTTTTCTTATCCTTTTCTCCAACCTCAATCCAATCAATCAGCAGGGCAACCAATTCCCGGTCAATGGTGCCCAGCGCCAAAAGCGCCCTGGCACAAGCGAGGGTGTCGTCCTTGCTTTCCTCAGTGCCCTTTAAGCCCTCTAACAGAGCGGTCAGCTCCCTGCTTCTCCGCTCCAGACGATTCTTTTCTGCCTGAAAACCCTGATTGAACCCCAAAAACTGTTCTTCATCAATCAGTCCGCTTACCTTATCCAAGTAGAGCTGCCGCAATGCAGCGGTTCTTTTTTCAATCTGGGCGGTGAGACCTCGCAGTTCCTTTTCAGCGGCGGTTATCTTTGCATTGGGCTGGTTTTTCATGGCCAGCTGACTGCCGTCACCGAGGTTATAATATTGGGCTACATACAGGCGGATTTTCTCCTCTACAATTTTAATCAGTGCATCCAATCGAACGGAGTGCCTGGTGCAGCGGGAAGAATCGACGACCGACTGATGGCAGCGCAGATAAGAGCGGCGCTCGCCTTTATAGGTGTTGCTGCTGCGGCTCATCGTGCTGCCGCAGTCCATACAGCGCACCCGCCCCGCTAAAATATGTATCTCTCCGGTACCGTCCGTGCGGGTACGGCGGGTCATCTGCTCCTGCACCCGCTCAAAAGTGTCCCTATCTATAATTGGCTCATGAGTCCCCTCTACTCGAATCCAGTTTTCCTTCGGCTGTGGTACCATTTTGCTAGACTTGTAGCTTACCTTTTTGTTTACGCCCTGCACCATGGTGCCCAGGTACATTTCGTTGTGGAGTATCCGCCAGACCGTATTCTTGTTCCAGAGGTCAAAGCAAGGACCCGCGCTGCCGTTTCGATAGGGCAGTCCGTGGTCTAATTTATACTTTGAGGGGCTGGGAATTCCACGTTCATTCAGCAGATAGGCAATGTGCTGCTTGCCGTATCCCTCCAGCGACCACTGAAAAATCTGCCGCACCACCGGGGCAGCCTCCTCGTCGACGATGAGCTTGTGCTTGTCAGTTGGATCGGCCACATAGCCATAGGTTGGAAAGCCGCCGATGTACTGCCCTTCTTTCCTTTTTAGGTCAAACACCATACGGATATTTTCCGATAAGTCCTCCAAATACCATTCGTTGATAAGCCCATTAATCTGCCGTGCTTTTTTGTTGCCCTTCACATCGGTGTCCACATTGTCGGCAATGGCCACAAAGCGTATGCCCCAGAGCAAAAATTTTCCGTGGATATATTTCTCCACCAGCTCCATGTCTCGGGTAAAGCGGGACTGCGTTTTGCAAAGAATAATGTCAAATTTGTGATTTTCCGCCTCGGTCAGCATGAGGTTAAAGTCCGGTCGTGCGCTGTCGGCCCCGGAATAATCCTCGTCACAGTATATTTTGTAAATATCCCACCCCTTCTCCACAGCGTATTTGACAAGTAGTGACTTCTGGTTTTGAATACTCTCAGACTCAGCTTGTTTGTCCTCGTCCTCCTTGCTCAATCGGCAGTAGATGGCGCACAGCAATGGCTGCACCTCCTCAGTGGCTTTGTTTAGCGCGTATCTGAAAAGAAGCGAAATGTACAGAAATGCGGGTTTTTTTGTCAGGCAAGGAAAATGGGCGCGGCCATAAAGGAAAAAGACAAGTTTATGGGTGTTTTGATGCTTTTCAGATACGCTCTAATTATTTGGACTAACTTTTTAATAGAAGCTGTGGGCTATTGATAAGCTGTGCCCGCAGATAAGCGTCTACCTTTTGTTGTAATTCCCGCTGGCGCGCCCTATCGTCCGCAGATTGGAAGTTTTCTGTGATGATATAGTTTGACTGTGTCATGGTCATTCCTCCTTGGTAGAGGGTATGAGCGGCAGGGCGACGGGTATGCTAAAAAGCAAATGCCTTCTACACCATTTCCGGTGCGGAAGGCATTTCTGTTTCATCGGCGGTACGGTTGACGCAGTCCTGCTCTCCGCTTCGCCCAAAATTCAATTTTGGAATACCGGGGCCTCCCCCAAAACTTACAATTTACTTTTATCCAAATTTTAGGTATAGTAGTTGTGTAAATTATGTACCGATGCATTTAATTTAAGAGCATGATGAATAGAGGTCACTATATTTTATTTATCCAGGGGGTTGTTATGAAAAAATTTGCAATGTTTTTTATTGTAGCACTCTGCGTCCTTACACTTATGTCCGGATGCAGTAAGGCACCCGAAACTTCGGCGCCGCCGACCGCAACAAGCAAAGTAGATACGATACAGTTTTCTGACAATCAGCTTTACGCCGTTGCATGGGTAGGCTATGATGATTTAACAAATCTCCCCTATTATCTTGATAGCTATGTGGGTGCCGGCAATGTTCCAACTCATTATTTTTCCGAAGGAGATTATTATCTTGTTATCCCCAAATATGCTGACATGTGTCTCAAGCTATATAAAAACGACATTGCAACAAACACTTCCGCATTAGTTTTTGAGGAATGGGGCTGTAAGCCCTTTTTAGTTCAGTGTAATTTCAGCGATATTTTCCCTGATGTTACGGTTTCTTTAACATACGAGAATGAAACTGTAACGTTTTCACCGTTTTTATCTTTGAAAGACGGCAGCCTTGAAATTGGCGAGAAAGGCTTGGACCTGACAAAAGAGGACACCTAAATTTAAAGGAAGCTCTGATTTAATCCCGCCGCATATCTTGGCGGTGTCTTTTCCGCCCGGACCGCGCCAAAAAACTTTGCAATCCGTCAGCACTCCTGCCCTTTTAAGTCCTTACCACATAAAAACAACACGGGACACATCAATGATGTGTCCCGTGTTGTTTTTACTGAAAAATTGGGGCAAAGGCGGCGGAGAGCATCTCCATGGCGCTCTCGCCTTTCAGTGCTTCCATCTTTGCGCTGTCTTGAATCAGATCGGTGATGGTACCCAGCATTCCCAGGTGCTTGCCGGTATCCTTCATGAGCAGAAGGAACACGACCTCGGTGGGGATGTCCCCCTCGCCGCCGCCCATGGGACGAAAGCTGGAGGGCTTGTCCAGAGTCGCAACCACCACGCCGGTGTGTTGGGTGTACTTCTCGTCGGCGTGAGGAATGGCGATTCCTACCGCGGCGCTTACCCCGGTGGGATAGCTTGTCTCACGCTCCAGCAGCGCGTCCACCAGCCCGGCCTTACCCAGGCCTTGCGCTACGGCGAAGGTTCCCGCCTCGGTCAGCAGCTCCCGCCAGGTCTCGCCGCCATTTAGGCGCAGTAAGTGGACGTGTCCGCAATTTGACGCTTGTGCTTCCATGATTTTATACCTCTTGGTTTTTATGAAGGGTTCTCAATGGCCTTGACGTGCTCAAGAATCTGGTTTAAAACCGCTTCCTTGCCGATGCCGCTGATGAGGGGCACGCCATTGAGCACGGGGGCTTTATAATCGCTCTGCTTGAGATCCAGAGAGGAAACGATAATGTCGGCATTGGCCACATAGTCCTGGGACATGGTAAGTCCGATTGCCTCTACGCCCCAACCCGTAATGCCCTTTCCCTCCAGAAATTCGGAAATGGCCTTTTTGATCATAGTAGATGTGGCATAGCCCAGGGCGCAGATGACCAGTACAGTTCGATTCGATTTCATAATAAAGCCTCCATAAGGAACTTTTAAATTTTTTACCGGAACATGGACATGATGTACTGTACAAACTCAAAGAGCTTGACGTTGAGCAGGTTGGGGAAGTTGGCAGCGTTGGTAATCTGCATGGCGCCGTAGGGAATTTCATAGCCGGCGGAGATGGCAATCTGAGTAAAGTAGGGGGCCATAAAGGTACCGATGTACAGCTCGCAGGCCACCACGATTACGGTAAAGATGGCGCCCTTGAGAATGTTCATCTTGAAGAACGGCATGAACAGGGCCACCAGGATAAAGCCCACGGAGAGCATACCCACGGGGAGCACCTTGTTGCCGGGGAGGAACACGGCGACCACCAGAGCAATGGGAACCAGCAGCATACCAACGGCCAGGGACTCGGGCAGGCCGGCCAGCAGAACACCGTCCAGACCGATGTAAATTTCGCGGTCCTTAAACTTGTTTCGCACCCACTCGGTGAGGACGCTGGTGGTTTCGTTGAGACCCTGAATCAGGATCTTGGTGCTCAGGGGGATAAAGTAAAGAGAAGCGCCGAACTTTACGCCGGTGAGCAGAACATTGGCAAAGTCATACCGGCCCAGGATTGCCATGGCACAGCCCAGAATGAAGCCGATAATGCCGGGCTCGCCCAGAACGCCCGCCTTCTTCTGAATGCTCTCGGCGGAGAGATTGCTGTCACGAATAAAGGGAACCTTATCAAAAAGCTTGTTAAACCAGTAGGCCACAGGGGCATAGAACGCGCTGTAAACATAGGGGAAGGAAATGCCGGTGTACTGGGGCAGCACCTTGTGGATATGGGGTGCGGACCAGTCGGCAATCTTCAGGGTGAGAACACCGGTGATGATAATGGCCAGGATGGCAAACACGGTGTTGCCGGTAGCAACCTGGGTCACCACGCCGGCGGTACCCCAGAAGTATAGCATATTGTAGATATCTACGTCCAGGGTCTTAGTAAGTTTTAGCAGGAGCATAACAATATTCAGTGCCAGACCGATGGGGATGGCCCACACCACGATGGGATTTGAAAGAATAACGGGGGTAATGCCGTTGCCGAAGTCCACCACCGTCATCGTCAGTCCCAAATTCTCCACCATGGCGTTGGAAACGCCCACCACGGTGCCCAAGAACACATCGAAGGCAAAGGTGGACAGGGCGAAGAGACCCATGGCGTACATAAAGGCGGCGCGGAGGGCCTTGCTGGGTTTAATGCGAAGGATCAGGTTTAGCGCCAGGAAAATCAGGAACATCATGACGGGACCGGGCAGCTTGCCAAACCAGTTTAGTGCGTCAATTACATAATTCACTTTCTTTCTCTCCTCTCACAATTTGCCGGACTATATTTCTCTGCGCCGTCAGGCTTACACCTTGCCGTTGGCGTTAAAGAGACGAATGTAGTGACGCACCGATTCCTTCACGGCAGCCAGGGCAGGCTTCTGGATATCCTCGGGGAACATGACCGCCTTGTCCTCGGTGACCAGCTTGCGCACCTCGCTAGACCAGATGAGGGCCTGCTCGGAGGCAACCTTAATCACGCTTACGGCCTCATGCTTGGCAGCCCGGCGCAAATCATCCTCGTTCACATGAGTAGCACCGTGGAGCACCAGGTGCACATCGGTTTTGGCATGAATCTCGTCCAGACGCTCGAAGTTCAGGCGGGCGTGCTTCTTGAAGGGGGGCAGCTCGCCGTCCCACAGGGATCGGACGTACTGTCCGATAGCCACGGCCAGAGAGTCCACGCCGGTGGTCTCCACAAATTCCTTTGCCTGGTCGGGATCGGTCATAATTTCGGTAGGAATGGTGTAACCGTCCTCAAATGCGCCCGAGTAGTTCTGTGCCTGGGGGAAGAAGCGCTTCACCTCGCCCAACGCACCTACCACGGCCACGCCGGAGCCCCGGGCGCTGTCGGCCAGCTGCTTGGTGTACCGCACATTCTGCTCATAGGGCAGGAGCGATCCGTCCACCATGACCGACTGCCAGCCCAGGTGTACCGCCCGCATGGCGTTGGGTACGGCGTGGTCATCGGTGACAAAGGCATGGTCGGCGGAAAGGCAGACCGGCACCTTTGCATAGTGGGCGGCGGTAATGAGGGCCTGGGTAAAAACATGCTCGCCAAAGCTCTGGATAAACTCAGGACCCTGGCAGAGGATGATGGGGGAATGCTCCTCCTCCGCGACCTCGATCATGGGCTTAATAAACTCAAAGTTAAAGGGAAAAACCGCGGGGACTGCGTAGCCGTGCTCTTTGGCGTGCTGCATCAGTTCTTGTTCTGTTACCAGTGGCATAATGCTTCCTCCTCTTTCTTCTTAGATAGTGTTGACATGAGTTGAGATCGCCAGATTTTGAGCAGTTTTTTTGCCTGACAAGGCAAAAATTTGCAGCACTCCTTGGTGGAATGCAAAAATTTTTAACGCTGGCAGGCGAAAAAACTGCCAAAAGATGGCGGTCGAGCGCTCGTGTCAACACTATCTAGTTTGTTGGAGCGCTTAGTTCCCGCACCGTAAAGGCGTAAGCCTCCTCTGTATCGGCAAAGTCACACCGGGTCAGCCGCTTGCAGGTATCGCCGCGCTGTACCAGCT
Organism: uncultured Pseudoflavonifractor sp.; assembly: GCA_964504285.1. Lineage (GTDB taxonomy): Bacteria > Bacillota > Clostridia > Oscillospirales > Oscillospiraceae > Pseudoflavonifractor. The sequence goes on along the minus strand of CAZDDZ010000042.1, from coordinate 11,502 downwards.
TCATAATGTCCCGCAGGATGAACAGGTGCGCCTCATTGTCGGGCGTAGCTAGGGTAAAAATAGCTCGTATCTCCTTGTCCCATTTGGGAAAGAGAACCGGCTGGCGGAACAGGGACAGAGTAAGTCCCACTCCACTGATACTTTCGTCGGGTTTGCCGTGGGCCAAAAGAATGCCGTCGGCGATTTCGGCGTAAAGACCCTGAAGGTCGATAATTTCTAAAATAGATTGGGCGTACCCCTCTCCTATCAGGCCCTTTTCCAGCAGCGGTTGGCAGGAGCGGAGGATGGCCTCCCGCCCGTCCAGCTTTTCATCAATGAGCGCAAAATGCTCCGGAGGCAGCACATCGGAAATACAGGCAGTCTCCTCGTCCCCATCGGCCTTACCCTGGGTGAGATAGGCAAAGAGAGCGTTTGTGAGCAGCCCTTCGTCGCTGATGACTGCATGGCGGCGGATAATCTCCAATAAATCCTCTACTCGCTCCACGTCGCCGCTGCCAATGACCTCCGCGCTCCAGGCCAGGAGCTTGTTTTGCTGGCTCTGGGTAAGGATGGGGCTGACCTTAATGATATTACCGCCCGTCCATCCCAGGTCTACGGTGGTAACCACCAGTTGGTACTCTACCCCGTCGGTTCGGCTGGTCTCCCGCTGATCCTTGGTAACGTAGAGATAGCCCTGTCCCAGCAGCGCCGAGAGCTGATCCCGCAGGAGGAGCGAGGTGCCCACACCCGCACCGCAGACAATCAGTATCCGCGGCACCGTCCCGCTTTTGGGGGTCAGACTCCGCCGCATCCAGCCGCCGATATAGACACAGAGATAGGCGATCTCATCGTCAGGTATAGACAGCCCGTAGCGGGGCTCCACCGTCTTAACGGCCAGATCGGTGAGGTTATAAAGCTCCCGGTAGCGGCCCCGAATCTCCTCAGTCAGCACATTGTGCACCTTGATTTTATACTTCAGCCGGTAGTACATGGGCCGCACATGGAGCAGCAGCCTGTCCACCAGCTCGTCCCGCTCCTCAAATCGGACGCAAGCCTGAGCGGCGAAAGTATCCACCAAATTACCCGCAAAATCAGCCAGGTCAATGTCCCCTCCGGACTGCTTGTCCAGGTCAAAGACCTTGGAGGCCAGAAGCACGGTGGTGATATAGCTCTGCTCCGAGGCAGGAACGGAAAGCCCCAGTTCCTCCATCCGCCGCAAAATGGTGCCGGCAGCGGCGTACTCAGACGTGCGGAAAAGCTCCCCGTCCAGATGGGTTACATGGCCCATACCGGCTCGGGCCAGAATCAGCAGGAGATAGAGTGCGGCTTCCTCAATGGCGCTGTTATTAAAACGCAGACTGGTCTGGGCTTCGGCCTGGGCCACAATATTACACAGGCTCCGGCGGTCCCGGTCGGTGATGGCTCTGCCGCAGATATTGCTTGCCGCCCCATAGAGGCAGTCCCGGGCCAGCTGCTGAACATGGTCGGCGCCGAGGTTATAAAAGCACTCCATCACATAGTAACGAATGGTGGTCTCCTCACCCTCCAGCCGATAGCCACTGCGGCCGCGACTGCTGAGGGAGACTCCTGCTTTGGTCATCTTATTCTTTAGCTCTCCCACCTCAGTGACCACCGTATTGCGGCTTACGTCAAAGAGCGCGCAGAGGGCTTCCAATGTGACCGGCTTATGACTCACCGCCGCCCAGATGATGACAATGGCCTCCCGCTCCCGCTTGGAAAGAACATAGCAGGTGCTTTGCCGACGGCTCAGTGCCTGCTTGACCCGCTCCTCCTGGGACATATCCCATGAGATAATTCCCCGGCAAATTTCTACCGGGGTGACCTCCAGCTCACAGAAAAAGGCATTGAGCTTTTCCATGTTGTACAGCAGAGCGCGCCGAGACAAGCCCGAGGTTTCCATGGCGGTCTGCACCGACATTTGCCCATCGCTGGCCAGAAGGATTTTCAGCAGAGCGGTTATGCGGTAATTGACTTCCACAAATTACGCCACCTTTCGCCTTGATACTATGGTATTTTACTTTGTCCGAAAAGAACAGACCAAATTGCGTTTCATTCGTTTACAAGAACTTGACCCTTTCCTTCCAGAGGGTTTCCGAACGCCGCTGTGGCCGGAATTTTTAGAAAGGCACTAAATCCCCCCGGCTCTATTTGACAGCGGCTTCCGGCAAGGGTAAAATAGGTGGTACAAGCACCGACGGAAGGAGCCTTATTATGCTGTTTTCTCATTACGACAGATACCAGTATACCATGAATCCCCTGGTAGAGGTCATCTGCCAGCTTCGCTTTCCCGCCATTCTTTCCATTGGAACCAAGGCGCCCGCTGATTTTCAGGAGGCAGTACGACGCGACTTCCCCCGCTACGCCGCCCATCAAGAGACACCCGCCCCCATCAATGAGCAGGGGTCGGCCGTCACCAATTACAGCTTTGTATCGGCAGACGGGTTTTGGAAACTCAACCTTACCAGTGGCTTTATCGCCCTGTCCACCCTGCGCTACCAGCGGTGGGAGGACTTTGCCCAGCGCCTGGACAAGGCTCTGGCCGCCTTTATTCAAATCTATCAGCCCGCTTTTTTCGAGCGCATCGGTCTGCGGTATGTTAACGCCTTTTCCCGCAAAGCGTTGGGCCTGGAGGGAAGCCCCTGGGGCGACCTGATTCAGCCCGCTTTTCTGGGTGTGCTTGCCGAACCGGATGTGGCGGAGCAGTCGGTTAACAAATGCTCTTTAGATGTGGAGATGGGGCTGGAGAACTGCCACCTAAAGCTCCACGCCGGTCCCGGTCTGCTTGGCGGCGGGAAGCAGGACAGCGAGGTCAAGTTCATTCTGGACGACGATCTTTCGGTGGTTGGTAATCTCTCTGCCGCCCAGGTACCGCAGCGGCTGGACACACTGCACCATAACGCCGTGCGGCTGTTCCGCGGCGCACTCACCTCTGAGCTGCACAGCGCTATGGGGGCTACCCCCATGGTATAAACAGAACGCCCCCCGTCAGCAGACGGGGGGCGTTCTTGCTTATTAATAAAGCTATTTGAGCACAGGCAGCACCGTTTCAGTAAAGAAGGCGCTTGCCTCCTCGGGACGGACAGAATAAGCGGTGTCACCAAGTGTAACGCCAACGCCGGGGTTCTGGCACTGCTTCATGCAGAAGGATGCTTTAAATTCCAAGACATCGTCTCCCAGCTTGTATTCCTCAATCATCTGCTGGAAGGTCTGGATCACGTTATAGGAGCCCTTGAGGTGGCAGGAGCTACCGATGCAGACACTCAGCGTTACCATTTATTTTGTCTCCTTCCCATAATGCACATGCAGCAGTTCGTGGACGCGTCCCTTAAGAACACCGTTATAAAGCTCCATCATCAGCGGATTTTCCTCGCTGCGCTTGATGCGGGAGACCTGGTCGGCGGTGTAGAGCCCCTTTCCTCGCAGGGCCTGCTCGTCAGCGTGGGCAAAGGGCTGGCCGCCGCCGCTAATGCAGCCGTTGGGGCAGGCCATGACCTCCACGAAGTCGTAGTGCTCGCCCGCCTTGATGCGCTCAATGAGCGCGGATACGTTACCCAGACCGCTGACCACGGCAATGCGGAGGGTCTTGCCGCCGTAGGGCACCGTGCACTCCTTCACACCCTCCAGCCCGCGCACTCCTTGGAAGGCCAACGCCTTGAGGGCGGTGGTAGACTTGTCGGAGGTCAGACGGCGGAGCACGGCCTCGGTCACGCCGCCGGTCACGCCGAAAATCACGCCCGCGCCGGTCTTATAGGCAAAGGGCATATCCACAGCCTCGGGCTCCAGCTCGTTAAACACAATGCCAGATTCCTTAATCATGCGCACCAGCTCCTGAGTGGTGAGCACATAATCCACATCCGGAGTACCGCCCCGCTTAAACTCGTCCCGGGCGGCCTCGAACTTCTTGGCGGTGCAGGGCATGATGGCAATATGCACCTGGCGGCGAGAGGAATTTTCGCTGTTTGCCTTAATGACCGAGGCGAACATCTCCATAGGGGACTTGCAGGAGGAGACGTTGTGCAGCAGCTCGGGGTACTTTTTCTCGCAGAATTGCACCCAAGCGGGGCAGCAGGAGGTAAACAGAGGCCAGTCGTGCTCCCCGGCTTCTACCCGCTTAATAAACTCGTTAGACTCCTCCAGCACCGTGAGGTCAGCGCCGGTGGCGGTGTCGTAAATCTCGTCAAAGCCCATGTGCCGCAGGGCGGCGGTGATTTTGCCGATGGCGTTTTCCCCATCGCCCATGCCCAGCTCCTTGCCCATGGCCACCCGCACGGCGGGGGCAATCTGGACGGTAACCTTAACCTCCCGGTCATCCAGCGCCTTCCACACGGCGGCGGTGTCGTTCTTCACCACCAGGGCTCCGGTGGGGCAGACGGCGGCGCACTGGCCGCAGCCCACACAGGGGGACTCAGCCAGGGGTACGTTAAAGGCGGTGGAGATGGTCATTTTGGCGCCCCGGTGGGCAAAGTCGATGGCACCCACGTTCTGCACCTCGTTACACATGCGCACGCAGTCGCCGCAGAGGATGCACTTGTTGTGGTCACGGATGATGGAGACCGAGGACTCGTCCAGCTTGGGGCTTGCTGCGGTGTTGGGGAAGCGCACCCGGTCAATGCCGAAGCGCATGGCCAAGTCCTGAAGCTTACAGGCGCCGTTGTTGTTACAGGTGGTGCAGTCCCGGCAGTGATTGGCCAGCAGCAGCTCCAAAATCATTTTGCGGTATTTCCGCAAGCGCTCGGTGTTGGTGCGAATGACCATGCCCGGGCGGGGGGGCGCGGAGCAGGCGGCCTCCAGATTGCCCTTTTCGTCCTCCACCATGCACATGCGGCACGCACCGTAGATGGACAGTTCGGTATGGTAGCAGAAGGTTGGCAGCTTAATGCCCACCTTGCGGATAAGCTCTAGGAGGTTCTTTTCTCCCTCAATTTCTACCGGGATATTGTCGATGGTCACATAGTTTTTCTTCTCCATCGTCTTAACCCTCCTTAATGGCATGGAATGCGCAGCTTTCTACGCATGCGCCGCACTTGATGCACTTTGACTGGTCAATGGTATAGGGGCTCTTAATTTGACCGGTGATGGCGCCTACCGGGCAGGTGCGGGCGCACTTGGAGCACCCCTTGCACTCGCTGGGCTCGATATAAATGCGCTTAAGCTTCTGGCACTGACCGGCAGGGCAGCGTTTCTCCTTGATGTGTGCCTCATACTCGTCGCGGAAGTAGCGGATGGTACCCAGCACAGGGAACGCCGCCGTCTTGCCCAGACCGCAGAGGGCAGTGTTGGAAATCATGTCGGAGAGCTCTAAGAGGGTCTCGATGTCCCCCTCCTCGCCCTTGCCGTCCACGATGCGCTCCATAATCTCCAGCATACGGCGGGTGCCCTCCCGGCAGGGGACGCACTTGCCGCAGGACTCGTTCTGGGTGAAATTCATGAAGAAGCGGGCAACCTCTACCATGCAGGTGTCCTCGTCCATGACCACCAGGCCGCCGGAGCCAATCATGCCGCCCACCTTCTTGAGGGAGTCGAAATCCAGGGGCAGATCCAAGTTCGTCTCGATCAGGCAACCGCCGGAGGGACCGCCAATCTGCACGGCCTTGAACTTCTTTCCGTCACGGATGCCGCCGCCGATGTCAAAAATAATCTCCCGCAGGGTGGTGCCCATGGGCACCTCGATTAGACCCGTGTTCACAATGTTGCCTGTAAGGGCGAAGGCCTTGGTGCCGGGGCTGTTCGGCGTGCCGTAGCCCTTAAACCACTCTACGCCCTCGGTAATGATGCGGGGGACATTGGCGAAGGTCTCTACGTTATTAAGGACAGTGGGCTTGTCAAAAAGGCCATGCTCCACCGTGCGGGGGGGCTTTACGCGAGGCATACCGCGCTTACCCTCGATGGAGGCGGTGAGGGCGCTGCCCTCTCCGCAGACGAACGCACCCGCGCCCCGGTTAATATGCATATGGAAGCTAAAATCGGTACCCAGAATATGGTCGCCCAGCAAGCCCCACTCCTCGGCCTGCTTAATGGCATTGCGCAGACGCTCCACCGCCATGGGGTACTCGGCGCGGACGTAGATATAGCCCTGGTCGGCACCGCAGGCCAGACCGGCAATCATCATGCCCTCCAGCAACCGGTGAGGGTCGCCCTCCATAATGGAGCGATCCATAAACGCGCCGGGGTCGCCCTCGTCGCCGTTACAGACAATGTACTTCTGCTCGGTCTTTTGTGCCCTCACCTGACCCCACTTTCTGCCTGCGGGGAAGCCGCCGCCGCCCCGGCCGCGCAGCCCGGAGTCAGTGACTTCTTGGATGATTTTGTCTCCGTCCATTTCAAAGAGGGCCTTTTCCAGCGCAGCATAGCCGCCCACGGCAAAGTACTCCTTGATGGTGGTAGCATCGATATGTCCGCAGTGCTCCAGCACCAGGCGGGTCTGCTTATGGTAAAAGGGAATTTCATCCTGCTTGGAGTAGACCTTGCCGTCCAGTTGATAGGCCAGCCGCTCTACCAGCTTGCCCCCCACAATGGTCTCGGCTACAATCTCCTCGCAGTCGGCTAGCTTTACCTTCGTGTACAGATACCCCTGGGGCTCAATGCGCAGCAGGGGGCCCATCTCGCAAAAGCCGTGGCAGCCGCTCTTTTTCATGCCCACATGGTCGCCATGGGGCTCGTCCTCAAGCTCGACCGAGCAGGCGATGCCCTGTGCCGCCATCAGTTCTTTCAAACGGTCGTAAATTTCCAGCGAACCGCTGGAAATGCAGCCGGTACCGGCGCAGACCAAAATTTTCTTGCCCTCGGTCTCCAGGCTGTGGTCATAGCGGGCGCGCACAATGCGCAAATCGTCTCTTGTTTTCAGCATCATTACAGCTCACCTCGCAGTTCGCACACCAGCGCAGCGGCGGAGTCCGGCGTCATAGCCGGGTAGACCTTGTCGTTAACGGTAATAACGGGTGCCAAACCGCAGGCGCCCAGACAGGAGACGGTCTCCAGGGTAAAGCCCAAATCCTCGGTGGTGTTCTTCTTTTCTGTCAGGCCCAGCTCCTTGCGCAGCCGTTCCAGAATGGGAATGGATTTGCGCACATGACAGGCTGTGCCGTCACAAACCTTAATGACAAACTTACCCTTAGGCTCCAGCGCAAAGTTTTCATAGAAGGTGGCTACGCTGTAAATGCGCACCTCGGGTACGTTCAGTTTTTTTGCCAGGTATGCAAACACCGGGCGGGGCAGGTAACGGTACTGCTCCTGAATACGCTGAAGGATGGCGATAATGGCGCTGGGGTCGGTGCCCAGGTCAGCCAGAACGCCGTCTACCTCCTTAAAATCAAAGGCTTCACTCATGTATATTTTCCTCCCTTAATGTCACGCCCTGCACGTCTCGCGGCCGGGTCGCTAACTCCGCCAACTACGCAAAAATCCGCCCCAGGCTTCCGTGAGACGCCTGTTGTGCATTTTCGCTCCGCTCTGTCGTTAACTCCCCTGCTCGACGGCTCGGCGCTTCTTGCCTGTCACGCCTTGCACGTCTCGCGGCCGGGTCGCTAACTCCGCCAACTACGCAAAAATCCGCCCCA
>CAZDDZ010000042.1:0-3846 GCA_964504285.1 uncultured Pseudoflavonifractor sp. | reverse complement strand
GGCTTCCGTGAGACGGCTCGGCGCTTCGCTTAAAAATAGCTTACTTCAATCCGCTTGCCCATTTTTTTAAGGCACTCGGCCAGCTCGTCCACCAGGCGCATTTTAATGTTAAAGTTGATGGGCAGGTTGGGGTTTTGGTGGGCGGGATTTGCCGCCCGGCCAACGAAAAAGCTAATGTCGGTGGCACTTTCAAAGAGGGCGCGGGCCACCAGAGACGCGCCGTCCTTTTTATAACTCCAGTCGGTGTACCGGCTGTTGTCACCTAAATAATCCTGGGCATATTCCAGCACTCTGCTGAGGGTAATGACGCCCTCGGTCACCAAATCCACTCCCTCAATTTTGGCGGTAGGCGGAATATCCGGGTCAATATAAATCGGCATTCCGCATTCCAGCGGCTTGCCCAAAAACTCCGCCGCAAGGGTGGAGGTAGTACCGCCGCAGACAATGCGCCCTCCCTCGCGGGAGAAAAAAAGCCCCATCATTTTCTCCACATCAGCGGGGTTGGCGGGCGGACCTATCATCAGGTTCAGGGGCCGCCGCCGCCGGATGCGAATAGCCGCCGCCGTGGTATCGTCCCCGGGATGGCCGCCGTAAAGCTTGTTGCATTGCCCCGTCAGCATGGCACATACGGTTTTAGCCGTATTGCCGTTGTCGTACATCAGCTCTAAAAAGCGAATGATGTCGGCTCTGTCCCAGCCAAAGTTGAGCTTCTGCCCTACTCCCGCGTGAATAGTGCCGTCGCTCATGGCGACAAAGGTGTCATCCTCCTCCAGAGTAATGCGTGAGGAATATATCTGCTTGCCGTCAATCTCGATTTTTTCCACAGGGTAGTCCACATGCTTTCCGCCCCGCAGGAGAATGACGTGAGGATTGTCAAACTGAATAATTTCGGCCTCTTTATTGTTTTCCACCCGAAGAATGGTAAAGGTGGAGTAGGCCACCTGCCGCGCCGAGCAGACAGGCAGGGTAGCGGCGATGGTGGTAACGCAGTCCTCAATGGTCATGTTGCTGGCCATCATGGTAGAAATGATTTTAGATGTGAGGGTGGAGAGGATATTGGCCTTCACACCGCTGCCCAGTCCATCGGCCAGCACCAGCACCGTGTCGTTTTTTCCCTGCTCCACTACCTCCACATGGTCGCCGCACAGCTGCTCGCCCCATTTGTTAAGACTGATGTAACCTATATCGGTTGTAAAGTCACTCATGGCCCAGGCTCTCCTTCAGCTTGGTGAGGGCCACCTTGGTCTCGGCCGTGGTTTCGCCCAGGAGGGACGCAATCTCCTGCACCGTGCGCATTTGTTTTTCAATAACCTTGTTGGTAATCTCTATGGTGGTACGACTGACGGTCTCCCGCTCGACTCGGCTCTGCTCCTCTTCGGTAATATCCCGCATAACACAGACCAGAATATCGCTGTTGCGGTCGTAGGAGACCGACTGTTCCACGTATTTTTGATACTGCTCTAAATAGAGCACCTTGTTGTGGACGCTCTTTCCGCTCTCCATGGCCTGGTAAAAGACCTGCGGGTCGAGGACGGTCTCCACTGAAAGCCCCACCACCCTGTCAGGTGCATCCACACCCATAAGCCGGCAGGCAGCGTCGTTAACCTGCTGGACAATGAATTTTCCGTCCAGCGCCAAAATGGCGTTGGGGGTGTTTTGAAGAATATGGTCGGAAAAGGATTCCGCCTTTTCCTTTAAGTAGGGCAGGCACATATTGATATCCGCCTTGCCTGCCAACACGGCTACCGCCTTGTCCCGGCAGGTATCATACCCGCAGGAGCCGCAGTTGAGCTCCTGCTCGGGACGGGTTTTACCCATCTGGCGGAGCACCTCCTCAATGGCGCCGGTGCCGGGCTTTATATACCCCGTCCCCAGCAGGGGGAAGCTCTTTTTCAGGCGCTGTGCTTCAGGCTGGCGCACCTTAAAATCCCGAAGCCCGGCGTAGCGGTCAATGGCCACATAGTCGCGGACGGCGGCCCGTCGGTTCTTGCCCATGGCCGGGCCGCCGATGCAGCTGCCGGGACAGGCCGACATCTCAATGAAGCACTTGCCCATCCTCCCCGCCGCCACATCCTCAATAGCGGTAATGCAGTTTTCAATACCGTCTACGGCTAAGTAAGCATACGCCGGGTCTTTCTCCGCCATGGTGCGGAGAATACCGCCGGTGGTGGGAAAGAGGCGGGCGCGGCTCTCGGGATTTTGGTCAGGTATGTGCTCCAGGGCAATCCCCTCCGCGGAAAACCAAGCGGACAGCTCCTCAAAGGTGATGGCGTAGTCCACCACACCCGGGTAGTCCTCTACCTCGGCTTTTTTAGAGATGCAGGGGCCGATAAACACACACCGGGCGTCCGGGTGGCGCTCCTTGATGTCGCGGCAGTGCGCCTGCATGGGTGACAGCACCTTGGCCAGATAGGGCAGCGCCTCCGGAAAATACTTCTGAATGAGCAGGTTTACCGTGTGACAGCAGGAGGAAATGACAACCTCCTGCTTATGCTCGGAAACAATGCGGGTGTACTCCTCTTTGACAATGGTCGCGCCAATGGCGGTCTCCTCCACGGCGGCAAAGCCCAGGGTCTTAAGCGCCTTTTCCATGGCCGATACCGTCACGCCGTCCCAGCAGGCAACAAAGGAGGGGGCAAGGCTCACATAGACGGGCGCACCGGTGGCCAGCAGCGCCTTGACGGCGGGCACATCGCTCCGCAGCTCCTTGGCGTTCTGGGGACAGGCTACAAAGCAGCGGCCGCAGAGAATGCACTCCTTGGCTACAATGTTGGCCTGCTGGTCGGTAAAGCTGATGGACTTCACCGGGCAGTTGCGGATGCATTTATAGCAGTTTTTGCAGTTGGCGCGCTTGAGTCCGATATACTGTTCCATCTCCGGCTCCTTTCCTGCCTGGGCTTGCCCCTATGAGTTTAATTTTTCCGACAAATGCTGGGAGAGAACGGCCAGGGAGACTGCCATGTTTTCATTCTGCACCAGTACCTCCTCAGGTACCACAAGATGGGTGGGTGAAAAATTCCAGATAGCCAACACCCCGGCCTCGATCAAGGTGTCGCATACCTTCTGCGCGGCGGCAGTGGGAACAGCAATGATGCCGATTTTTACCTGCATTCTCTGACACAACTCCCCCAGCCGGGAAATGGGGAAAATGCGCTTACCCTTTTCCGTCACACCCTGCTTGGTGTAGTCGCTGTCAAAGGCAGCAACCACGTCCAGGCCGTAATCGGAAAAGCCCTCGTAGCTCAGCAGTGCCCTCCCCAGGTTCCCGGCCCCTACCACCACGGCGCTGTCCACATTGTCATAGCCCAGAAATTCCTCAATGTCGTGAATGAGACCTGCTGTATCGTACCCCACCTTGGGTCTCCCCCGGTCACTCACCGCTGCCAAATCCTTGCGTACCTGCACATCTCCCAGTCCCATGGCCTGAGCCAGCGCGGTGGCCGAAATGTTTCCGGTCTCCGGAGGAAGGGCGCGCAAATAGTTTAAATACTGCGGTAGGCGCTGCAAGGTCTGCCGTGAAATAGCCAGCATACATCTCCCCTCCCCTTATCGTCTTTTCTTTATCGATATTATAATATCGATAAAGAAATATGTCAATTGTGCCCCATACGATTTTTCGCCTTTTTAAACACTTTTTTCAGGCAAGATGCCACAGAAGCGCTCCCGTAGGCGCATAGGGAAGCTAACGACGAAGCGGAGCGAAGTTTGGTAAGCCGCCAAGCGGCTGGACAAACTTTGCGCAGTCGCAGGAGTTAGCGACCCGGCCATGCGCCCAACGGAAGCGTGACACCGAAGCGCCGCGCCGTCGAGCAGGGGCGCTTGGACTGGAGCGACGGGCAAAGCCCA
>CAZDDZ010000041.1:0-20895 GCA_964504285.1 uncultured Pseudoflavonifractor sp. | reverse complement strand
AGCACGACAGACTCTGACTCTGTTTGTGAGGGTTCGAATCCTTCTCCCGCTGCCATGAGAAACCCTGTAACCTCAACGGTTGCAGGGTTTCTTTTTTGCGTTTGCGCATTGTATACGCAATATATACGCTTTGCAAGCGTCAGCAAAATAAAGGTTTGCTTTTAAAAAGCACAGAATAGTGCGAAATGATTCAGTAACTTGGTGCCGCCCTGCTTCACAGACGAGATTTCATACAGGCTACACCACCATTAACAACGCCCCTTAATTGTGTATATACCACTTGTAAATTGGATCTTTTTTCCACTTTTGTGTTGAATTTGCGTAATTATATGATATGATACGAGAAAAATTGTAATTATTTTACACAAGGTGACTAAGAGAGGGTGAGTCCCATGCAGCTAATCAATAGCCAATGATTCTGCCAAGCACAGAAAAATCATCTATTCCTATCAGAAACCGACTGCTGAGAAGGAGGAAATTCACCATGGGTACAATTCATAAAAAGCACAGATTTTTTGCGTTTATGCTCGCACTTGCTATGATTTTTTCGTCCTCAGTTTTTACGCTTAGCGTTGCTGGCGGCGTTGAAACCGACAACCCTGATAGTAGTAAAAATACCACTATTAACTGGAAGTTACTCCATAATGAATCCTTTGAAGAAGAGTTTGCGCCGCCCAAAGAATGGGCCATTGATGACTATACACAACAAGATGACATCTTCTTTGGTGAAAACGGCTATGGCGTTCAAGAGCTTTGGAGGCAGGTCGGGGGAAAAGATGGGCTTTCGACATTTTACAATGAGCTGACCTCCTTTACCTCTTTTAGACAAAGCTATTACTATGGTGAGACAGAGCTTGTGGATGGCAAAGAAGTTCCGTGGCTTACCGTCGAGACCTATGGACGTGGAGAGTCAGGTGCCACCGAGCCTTCTTCTGGCGGGCAAGCTGTTTTGTCCCCGACTGGAGGCGCCCAACTTATTTGCGACAAACATACAGACGCCGTTATGCTCCGTTCTACAAATCCACTTCCCAACACATATCGCTTAGAAATCACTGTTAAAGATATGAATCTTGGGGGTAAAAATTACGACGAGAATTATTGGGAAGACCCGCATTGGACGCAAGAGGCATGGACATCCAACGGAAAAATGAACGGATATGACGAAAAGACGGCTTTAGACCTGAAAGCCGGCCCATGGAGACCATCCGGTGACAAGTTAAATCCAGACGATCCATTTGCTCCCGCATATGACCAAAACGGCGGATACTTTTTGAGCATCGTGGATTATCCGGACCCGAAGCCGCATAATAACCTCTTCCTTCATCACCATCGTAAGGTTGCAATGGATTTTGACAATAATGTTGATTTCATTGACGGTTGGGGTGGTCCGTGGTCAAAGGTTTGGAACGGAACCAAATATGTGGACGACGGGTCCCGCTATATTTCTATGCTTTGGGCAAACGGCAACCATCCCAATATCCCCGATAAACACACCTTTTTACAGTACCTGCAAACCGGACAGAAGTTTTATACCTTCACGCCAGACGAGGAGCAAACCCCTCGTATAAACACGGTCGAAATGGTAGATAAGTATATACCCGGTGAAGAATACACGTTTGCTATTGAGCGCACAAAGGATTACTACGAAATGTCTGTCACCGGCAATTTCTTCTATGGCGGACAAACTACCTATTCCCACAGGAAAGCTCATTTACCATCTCCGGATAACGGGAATACAGTTACGTGGCATTTTAATCAGACAACTGATGAGCTCAACGGCTATACCCCTCCCAATGACAAATTTACCCTTATGGATAAGACTTTGGAGACGTGGCCCAAAGACGCTACTTATCCTGACTATTTCTTCGCGGGAATGCCTCACATCAACTACTACTCCGGAAGTATGACGTTTACGAATATAAAACTGTACGTTCCCGCATAAGCCAATAAATAAACAAAGCACCGGGGCTTCAGCATAATGCCCCGGTGCTTTGCTTATAAACGGTTATGACTTTGAATAAAGTTGGCCCGCCTTGATGATATGCCTTAAAACCAAGCCCTTGTCCACAATCAAAATATCCGCCTGCTTTCCAAGAGAAAGCGAGCCGACGGTACTCTCAAGCCCAACCGACCGGGCCGGGTTGATCGTAGCCGCTTTCAAGGCCCCCTCCAGTGGGACACCATATTGTACCGCACGCCTCAGACAATCGGTCAGGACTGTGACGCTGCCGGCGAGAGAGCCGCTGTCAATGGTGGCTGAGCCGCCTGCAACTGTGACGCGCTGCCCGCCCAGGTCGTACTGCCCATCCGGCATCCCGCAGGCGCGCATGGCGTCGCTGATCAGGCAAATTCTATCCGCGCCGAAAAGGTGGAAAACAGCACGCACCATGGCTGGATGGACGTGTACCCCGTCACAGATGAGTTCTGCATAGGCATTGGCGTCTGCGGCGGCTCCCACAATTCCCGGGTCGCGGTGATGAAAGGCGGGCATACCGTTGAATACATGGGTGATGTGGTCGGCACCCGCAACGAAAGCACTCCGCGCCGTATCATAGTCCGCGCAGGAATGGGCAAGCGACACATGGCACACAGCGGAGGCGGCGCGGATAAACTCCATTGCTCCCGCTGTTTCAGGCGCCACAGCCACAGTGCGGATATGACCGCCGCTGGCCGCATTTAAGCGGTGAAACAGATCGATATCCGGCGGAATAATGTAGTCTTTGTTTTGAGCACCCCGCTTTTCTGTGTTGAAGAAGGGTCCCTCCATGTTAATCCCTCGCAGGGCGGCTCCCTCCGGCACGGCTTGTCCGATCATGGGACGGGCGACCCCATAAACTTCCGCCAGCCGTTCCCCCGGAAGAGCCATGGAGGTACCCAAAAAGCTGGTGACGCCGTTTCGGAGCAAAAAGTGTGTCATGGTCCGGATGGCTTCCGGCGTGCCGTCGCTGAAGTCGGCGCCCATAGCGCCGTGGATATGAATATCCACCAGACCGGGAATTACGTAGCAGTCCACTGCGTCAATAATTTTCTCCCCCGGTGAGGCTGTTATTTCGCCGATGGCGGTGATCACACTTCCCCGGGCAGTTAAATTTGTCTCTCTGAAAACACCGTCGTCGCAAAACAGGTTACCGCCTCGAATCAGCATAGCCGCGCCTCCTTGCTTAATTCCGTCAAGTTAAGTTGACGAGTCATTGACATAGTAATTTGCCTTAAATTTATATTTGTCTCCCCGGACGATAGTCCTGTGAATGGCAATCAAGCAGTCGTTCTCGTGGCAGAACCGCTCAATTTGCATACAGGGAATATGGGCCGGTATGTGAAGGTAAGACCGTTCCTTGCTGGTGGGTATAATAGGAGAGAGCAGCTCATAGGCGTCGCCAATAGACATATTGTAGTTGGACTCTAGGAATCGGTACAGGGAGCCTCCCTTCAAATACTCCATATCAAGAGATAAAAAACGACTTTGAGGCAGGTAGCTGGTCTCTATCATCAGAGGAAAGTCCTCGGCAAACCGCAAGCGCACCAGCTTGTGCCACCGCAGGGCCCGTGTACCACCCAGCAGGGCGGGGTCGAGAGAATCCAAATACTTGTCCGCCTCAATAAGCTCATAGTCCAAAACCACATTTTTGATGACCACATGCTGGGCCTTCAGACTTCCGGCAAAGGAGTGGAATTTACTGAGCTTCTGTTCAAACATCTGAGGCTTTACAAAGTTCCCGTTTCCGTGCGCCTTAACAATGTATCCATCGTGCTCCAGCAACTCCAGTGCGTGACGGATCGTGGTGCGGCTGACGTGGTACATACCACAGAGCACCCGTTCCGCGGGTAACGGCATATTCTCAGAATAAACACCGCCCTTTATTTTTGAGCTGATATCGTCGTATATTCCCCGGTAAACCGCATCTGTTTCCATTAATGCTCACCTCTATGCCCATTATATCGAATGTATACCTTTTGTCAACTTTAAGATACATTGATCAAATTGGTATACATCCAGTAATGATACCACTGTCGGAATGGACATTTTTGGCGTATAAAGCTTGCGTTTTGTGTGCATATATGACAAAATTAAAACAACAAAAACAAAGGGGGCGGATAGCAAATGATTCGAGACCTCATTCGTGACGATACCTATCTGGAAAATGTGGCCTGCTCCACATGGGAAGAGCTTGTTGATATCGGAGGAGGCCTTCTGGTGGCGCAGGGTTCTGTCGAGCCGTGCTTTCTCCAGTCCATCAAGGATACCATTGCTGAATTTGGAAGCTACATGGTGCTGGTGGACGACATCGCCTTTTTCCATGGTCGGCCCGAGGCCGGCGTGAAAGAAGTGTCTATGAGCCTGGTGCTCTTGAAAGAGCCGATTTATTTACAGGAAAAGCGCATTAAGGCGGCGCTGACCTTCGCGGCAGTGGACAAGGACAGCCATCTGGAGCTGCTGCGGGAGCTTGGCGGTTACCTTCAGGACGACGAGTTTTTACACTTACTTCGTCATAATGGCAGCAAGGTTGACATTATGGACAAACTACATAAGGGAGCGAGCACAACATGAAATACCAAGAGTATCACAGCGTGGTCAAGGATCAGCTGGAGCGGCAGTTTGACCAGGAAGGCCCCAACATTGAAAAGGCGGCGGAATACTGTGCCACCTCGGTCTGCAGCGGCCGGGTCATCCATGTGTTTGGCTGCGGTCACTCTCAGATGTTCGCAATGGAGGTTTTCTACCGCGCGGGCGGCCTGGTGCCTGTCAACGCACTGCTGATCCCGCACCTGGCTCTCTTCCCCAAGGCCAAGCTCAGCACGATGCAGGAGCGTATTGAGGGCTTTGCGGGGAAGTACCTGGAGCTGGAGAATGTAGACGCCAAGGACACCATGATTATCGTCTCCATCTCGGGGCGCAACGCCGGAGTGGTGGATATGGCTCTGGAGGCCCAAAAAATCGGCATGAAGGTGGTCGCGCTGGTTTCCAAGCAGTTTGCCGGCAGCACCACCTCCCGTCACTCCAGCGGGAAGAACCTGATGGATGTGGCCGACGTAGTCATTGACATCAAGTGCGTCGCCGGAGATGCCGCACTGGAGACGGAGGGGCTGGAGCCTCATTTCTGCGGCACTTCCACAGTGCTGGGCATGTCCGTGATGGAGTCCATTGTGGCTCAAACGGTTGAAAACTGTATGAAAGCGGGATATACGCCCCCCATCTACGTCAGCTCTAACTTGGATAAGGGAGACGCCATCAACGACGAGCACATCAGAAATTACAGCAAAATGATTTCCTGCTTATAAGCAGGAAGAAAGAGAGGCGCTCCATGTATATCGTTTGCGTATGCGGCCTGGGCATGGGTTCCAGTCTTATTTTGAAGATGACCGTGGACAAGGCAATCGGACAGTTAGGTGTAAAGAACTGTGAGATCGAGCATTGGGATGCCGGCACGGTTGACAGCAAGAGCGCCGACCTCATTGTGACCTCCGAAGATTTCAGAGACCGTTTTGCCGGACGCAAAAATGTGGTGTACGTAAAAAATGTTGTTAATACAGAGGAGGTGAAGAGCGTACTCAAGGCATACTTGGAAGCAAATCATTTGCTGTAAATTTGTAAGAAACGAGAAAGGGATGGATCGTAATGGGAGTGTTGAATTTTTTCCTGGAACTTTTGAAAACCCCTGCAATCGTTCTCGGCGTCGTCGCCCTGGTGGGTCTAATTGCTCAGCGAAAGAATTTTCCGCAGGTTCTCTCCGGCACCGTTAAGACCATTTTGGGATACCTGGTGCTCTCGGCTGGCTCAGGCCTACTGGTGGGAGAAATTCTTCCCTTCGTGGGTCTGTTCCAAGAGGTGTTCCACCTGGATGGCTTTGCCACCGGCTCGGAAATTGTTGTTGGCGCCATGCAGCAGGCGGTGCCCATCATCGCCTCTACCTCTGCCATTATCATGGGTGTGGGCTTTCTGGTCAATATTCTGCTGGCGCGGTTCACCCCTCTGAAATACATCTTCCTCACCGGCCATATGATGTGGATTAGCTCCGTGGCTGTGGCCTATTCCCTCTATTCCGCAGGCATGAGCGAGGGCTTAATTATCGGTCTGGGCTGCGTGATTCAAGGTGCGGTTCTCACCCTGCTCCCCGCTATTTCCCAGCCCATCGTGCGCAAGGTCACCGGTAACAACGATATCGCCATCGGCCACTTGACTACCCTGGGCACAGTCTCCTCCGCCTATGTAGGCAAGCTGGTGGGGCGCAACAGTAAGAGCGCTGAGGATATGAAGCTGCCCGAGGGCCTTAAGTTCTTCAAGGACACCTCTATGTCCATTGCCATCGTAATGTTCATCTTCTACATGGCGGTAGTCATCGCCGCCGGGCCCGAGACTGTGGGCGCTTACTCGGGCGGCACCAACTACATCATCTTCGGCTTCCTGAAGGCGCTGGGCTTTACCGCCGGCGTGCTGGTACTCCTCCAGGGCGTGCGCATGTTGCTGGGCGAGCTGGTTCCCGCCTTTAAGGGAATCGCCGATAAGCTGGTTCCCAACGCCGTCCCCGCACTGGATGTGCCCGCGCTGTTTGGTTTTGCTCCCAACTCCCTCATGCTGGGCTTTATCTTCGCCGTCATCGGCATGATTGCCGCCATGTTTATCTCCTCCGCCCTCTTTGGCGTGGTGCCGCTGGTCTCCATCATCGGCGCGTTCTTCACCGGCGGTGTGGCCGGCATCTTCGGCAACGCCTTGGGTGGACGGATCGGCGCCATGGTCTCCGGCTTCGTCTACGGCGTGGAGCTGATTCTCCTCTCCGGCTTTACCTATTCTCTCTTTGGACACTTTGCGTCGGTTGGCGCCGAGGGCACCGGCCATGATTGCATCGACGCCATGGCGCTGATGACCGGGCTGAAGGCTCCCGTTGTCGGCATCATTATTCTGGTCGCCGCCTTTGTGCTCTGCTCTATACTTGAGGTGCGCCATCAGCAAAAGGTCAAGGATGGCGTGTTGACGCACTAAATAACCCACAATGAACAGGTGGCGGAGGGTGGCAGTCCACCCTCCGCTACTTTAATCAGGCGGAAGTTTTGTATTTGGAGGAATTTAAATATGTATCTGACACAACAGGAAATGAATAATCAATTTGACGTCGTGGCGCAGACGATGGATGCCCTGTTGTCCGCCCGGGCAGAGATCAAGGCCGCCCTGTCCGACACCCGTGCGCTGTGCGTACTGGGGTGCGGCTCCAGCTACAGCGTGGCAAAATCCACCGCCCTGCAATTCTCCCAGCAGACCGGTACGCCCGCCTACGCCATCGCCGCCGGTGACCTGCTGGTCAATTTTCAAGCCTATGAGAAGGTGTTGCGTGGTAGCACTGTCCTCCTGCTCTCCCGATCCGGCTCCACCAGCGAGGTGCTCCGCGCCGCAGAGCGGTGCAAGATAGAGCTGGGCTGCAACATCCTCTCTATCTGCGCCAAAGAGAACTCTCCGGCCCAAGACCTGGCCAACTGGAGCATGGGGCTCCCGTGGGCCTTTGACGAGGCGGTCTGCCAGACCCGCACGGTTACAAATCTCTATGTGGCGGGGCTGGCGCTGGCCTACATCGCCGGGGATAATGAGGTGGGGCTTGCCGCCCTCTGTGCGCTCAAGGATAGCGCTCCATCTTTTTGCTCGGCGCAGGAGCCGACCATTGCCCCCTTGGCGGCACGCCCTTGGACGCAGGCGGTGGTGCTGGCAGACAGCGGCTCGGCCGGGCTTGCGGAGGAAGGCTCTTTGGCATTTAAGGAAATCTGTCGCCGTGACTCCAACCACTACCACCTATTGGATGTACGACACGGCCCCATGGTACAAATCGGTCAAAATACGCTGGTCATTGGGATGATTTCCTCTGGTGAACGGGAGCTTCAGCGGGCGTTGCTGGAGGATATCTCCCACAAAACGGAGCACCTGCTGGTATTGGACTGCGGCAGGGACGCAGACCTGCCCGGTGTGCGCATTGCCTTGCCCGACTGTGGCGGGGATGATGTGCGGGCCGTATTCGCCCTCTACTGCATACAGTTGCTCTGCTTCCTCCATGCGCTGCATCGTGGTGTGAACCCGGATAAACCGGAGGGATTAGACCCATGGATAAAGCTGTGAAACACAACCCCATTTTGAAACTGCTGCGGAGCAGGGACACCGCCCGGGAAAAGGGCATCTACTCCTGCTGCAGCGCTAATGAATACGTCATTCGTGCCGCCCTGCGCCGGGCCAAGGCCAACGATACAGTGGTGCTGGTGGAGGCCACCGCCAACCAGGTGAACCAAAACGGCGGCTACACCGGCATGACCCCCGGCGATTTCCGGGGCTTTTTAAACCGTCTTGCCGAGGAGGAGGGGATGTCGCCCGAACAGGTGCTCTGCGGCGGCGACCACTTGGGCCCCCTCACCTGGACGAGCCTCCCCGAGCGGGAGGCGATGGCAAACGCCGAGGAGCTGGTGCGGGCCTATGTGCTGGCGGGTTTTAGCAAAATACATATCGACACCAGCATGAGGGTCGCCGACGACGACCAAAATGTCCGCCTGCCCGACGCGACCATCGCCTGCCGCGGGGCAGCGCTCTGCGCGGCGGCGGAGGAGGCCTTTGCCGTCTACGCCAAGACCCACCCGGGCGCCCCCGCCCCCGTCTATGTGGTGGGCAGCGAGGTGCCCATTCCCGGCGGCGCGCAGGAAAACGAGGACAGCGTCACCGTCACCTCCCCCGCTGACTGCGCCGGGGCACTGGAGACCTTCCGCACCGCCTTTGCCGTACGGGGTCTGGACCATGTGTGGAGCCGTGTGGTAGCACTGGTGGTGCAGCCGGGAGTGGAGTTTTCCGACGAGAGCGTCATCGAGTATGACCGCGCCGCCGCCAAGGACTTGACCGCTGTGCTGAAAAACTACCCCGGCCTTGTTTTTGAGGGGCACTCCACCGATTATCAGCCTAAGAGTGCCCTGCGGGAAATGGTGGAGGACGGCATCGCCATCCTCAAGGTCGGCCCCGCCCTCACCTTCATGCTCCGGGAGGGGCTGTTCGCCCTGGAGGGCATCGAGCAGGAACTTTACACAATGAGGGACTTCCCCCTCTCCCGCTTCCGGGATACCTTAGAGCACGTCATGCTGGCAGACGACGGCCAGTGGGCGAAATACTACCACGGGGATATGCCCAAGAAGCGCTACGCACGGGCGTTCAGCTTCTCCGACCGTGCCCGGTATTACCTTGGGCACCCGGAAGTGGACAGGGCAATTCGCGCACTCCTTGACAATCTGGATAGGGAGGGTATCCCATTGGCATTACTGAGCCAGTACCTCCCGGTGCAATACCAGCGCGTCCACGCGGGGCAACTCTCCAACAAGGCCGCCGACCTCCTCATCGACCACGTGGGCGACTGCATGGACGACTACCTATACGCCACACTCGACTAAGTAAGGAGTACACTATGTATCGTACCCTATTATTTGATATGGACGGCACTCTCATTGATTCTGCCGAGGGGGTATGGCACTCCCTGAATTATGCGCTGGAATCCGTGGGGGAACCGCTGCTTCCTCACAATCAGGTGCGCCATTTTCTCGGCTCACCCTTGGAGCAGGTTTTACGCGTACGGTTTGGCTATGAGGGAGAAACCCTTCGCCGCATCCAAGAGCGCTATGCAGAGCATTATGGCACCAAAGGCCTCTACGAAACGCTTCCCGCGCCCGATATGGTGGAGCTGACCGCTCGGCTCAAGGCCGCGGGCTTTCGGTTGGCCATTGCCACCTGTAAGCCGTGGACCTACTGTGCGCCCACGCTGAAAAAATGCGGCTTTTCCGACTGCTTTGAAGCGATAGCCGGCAGCTACCATAACGGCGTGCCGGAGGATAAGGCCGCTGTGATTCGGGAGGCCCTGCGGCTCCTGGATGAAGCGCCGGAAACGGCGTTGATGATCGGAGATCGAGCCGCCGATGTCCTTGGTGCACAGGCCTGCGGAATTCCCTGTATGGGCGTGGAGTTCTGCGGTTATGCAGACTCGGGAGAGTTGGAACGCGCAGGAGCGCTGACCGTGGTTTATACTGCGGTTGAGTTGGAGCGCTTTTTGTTGAAGCACCAAGTGGTGTAGCAATCAGCAGCGTGGGCTTGCTGTCTGTAAAGTGCAGGCGGTAAGCCCTTTCGCTTTGCCTTGCTGCCGACCTATCTAAAATGGTGTAGCTGACAATTTCTCTGCTGCACAGGCCGAGGATTGCGAGAGATAAAGCTTCTGACCAAATAGCCTGACCAATGTAATCCGAACCATACAGATGAGTTCAAGCTGTTTCACAAGCCACTGCACCGTCTTGCGGCTGCGTATAATCCCTCTCGCACGCAGTTCATCGGTAACCGTGTCTGCACTCTGCCGAAGAACGATGGAAATTATGACATGATTCACGGTAATTTCGGTACGCACGATATCTTTGCTAATTGGGACGGCCTGTGGGTGTTTTAATTTTAATGACTCCTGTTATAATTTTACCTTTTTGATATAGCTACGGAGCTTTGCGCAGTGCCTTGTCAGCATGATTTTGTTTGCCGCATTTACCGAGTTCGCCTAGCAGGACGCCACCATGGTTTAGCATGGTGGCGTCCTGCTGTATTATCGTTAGCTACCCTCTGTTAACAAACAAAGTACAACATGGTTTTTAAGCGCATGGCCGCGCCCCATGCTTTGTTATCCTTCTTGCCTTAAGGCAAGGAAGACTGTGTAGTCTGATTTGGCTGTTAATATGACGATTTGAATGTTGTCCGCTGACATGACCCACTAAGTCAGATTTTAAAGCGGCCACAACTTGTCACTAGAGCGTTTCATCAAGCCACTTCTCAGATACGCTCTAAAGTATTACGCCAGAAAAGGGTGCACACGGCAGCGGCCAATTAAAAAAATTATGGCCGCAATGCAGGCGAGAAACACATTGAGGAGCGGGATTCCGGTCATAAGCACTCTCCTTTGCGGTGTTGTTCCGATTTATTCAGCCGTTTCCTTGGCGATTTGATCAACAATTTCTTTGGATGTGCTCACAAAGCATCGAGTCTCCTCATAGTAGGGCGCCGTGAGTGAGATGCCTTCGGCCTTTGGCTCAAAGTGCTCATCTCCCATGCAGTCCAGCCAGAAAATTAAGTCCACCTTTTCGCTTTCCAGCGCGGTCAGGCGAGCGGATGCCTCCATCTGAATAACTTCAAAATTGCATCCTGTCTGTTCGGCGATGGCGTTTAAGAGCGCCACATTAAAGCCTGCAGGGGAACCGTCCGCCGCCACATAATCAAGCGGCGGCAGGTCGCCGGTGACAGCTACGGTGTGGGTCTCCCCGCCCTCATACTTAGTCAGCGTGTTGGCGGCAGGTTCGCCGCTGCCGGTGATGTAGTCGGCTACCAGCTTATCCAGTGTGCCGTTGGCCTTCAGCGCATCAAACGCATTGCTTAACTCGTCACACAGGGCCGCGTCACTTTCACGAGCCGCCATGTGGTAATGGTTCACAACATTTCCTGTAAATAAATGCAAAGCGCTGTCCTTTGCAACCAGATAGTTTCCCACGCTGTTGGGGATTGTCAGCACCTCCAGCCGCCCGGCATTTAGTTCCATCAGCATGGCGTTTAAGGACGGAAACCGCTGAAAGCTGTATCCATCCGTTCCAAGAGTAAGTTTATCGTCCTCTTTCAGATGATTCCTGGCATCTGTCTCCAGACTGTTTGACTCTAAAACACCTATGACAGGCTTTTCCTCCGGCTGGCTCGTCTGCGTTTGTCCGCAGGCGGCGAGGGACAGCGCCATCATTAGCGCCAGTGCCAGTGTAATAATTTTTTTCATAATTCCATCCTCCAATTTTTTATTTTACCAATGCGCCGTGTGGGGGACACACTTCCGGGACATCCTCCAGCGGATAGGAGGATTAGGGCTTAAAGATAGCACAATACCAGGCTGCTATGGACGTTTCTGCGTAAACCGTCTTAATTCTGCATGAAATGTATTTTTTCTCTCTAAATCGCGTCTTGTCTCACAGCGTATAGATCACACGGTTGTAGCCAATGGAGCGGATGTGGGCCTTGGAGGCGGCGCTGTTGAGAATTTGCAGCGCCGCATAGGTCTGCACGGAGCCTACAAAGCTGTCCGGGTCGGTATAATCCAGCTTGGAGTTGTCTCGAAAAATTAAAGTGGGTGTTTTGCCCGGCAGCAATGTCAGCTCGCACAGACCCACACGCAGCTGCTGGGCCAAAATCCCGGTCTCCTCAATGTAGAGCATGGCCTTTCCCACGGCGGCTGGCGACGCACCGGACTTTTTTAGGAAGTCCGCTGTACGATCCCGGGCGCTTAGAAAGCCCTCCATACTCCCATCCATCTCCAGACAGAGGGAGCCGTTCTCCGTTCTGCGGTCAAGGAGTAAAATGGGGCTGATACCCTTTCGGGCGCATATGCAGGCCAGGCACAGGGTGATCAGCAGCGCGGCGCCCTCCGCCAAAGCCCGGGCATACCATAGTCCCTCTACACCAAAAGCACTGCCCAGCACCACGGTGGCCGGGTACAGCACTGCACTGGTGCGCAGAATGACGTTGATGCTGGAGAGGGCCATATGCCCTGCGCCGGAATAAAAAGCCCCCAAAAGACCACAGACGCCATAGAGCGCCACAAAGGCGCACTGGATGCGGATCACGTGCCCGATTTGGGGCCAGGAGGCCGCGTCCGCGCCGAATACGCGGCCCAGAAACGGGCTTAGCGCCGCAAAGCCCAGGCCCAGCAGCACGCACAGCCACAGTAGGTGCCGCCCTGCGATTTTACACAGCGCACGCATACCCAGCGGGTTGCGCTCCCCATAGAAAATGGAGGAAAAGGGCTGCATGGCGGCCTGTGTTGCCCCCACCAGCATGGCGGTAAAAAGGGAGAAGGTGCCCACAAAGGAGTAGAGAAATACCACCCGCTCCCCAAACGCAGCCAAAATATAGCGGTTCACCGCCACGGCGGCAACGCCGCTCAAGGCCGACAGCGCCGCCGCCGAAAAGCCCAGTGTACTGGAGGCGCAGAAGCTTTTGATAGAAAACCATGGGGCAAATCGGTAGGAAAACCGGCCTTGCAGCGCCGTAACAACCAATACGCCGCAGACCAGCGTGCCAGAGACAGCCGAGCCCAGTGCGATGCCCCCCACGCCAAAGGGGCCTACCAGCAGGCAATCAAAAATAGCGTTGAGAACCATCTCCGCCGTGGTACACAAGCGCACAAAGGTGAGCTTTCCATCGTTGCAGGCGGCGGCAATCAACAAATCCTTTACCAGCAGAAAGACCGCTGAGGGCGATAGCAGGCGCAGATAGTCCGCACACTGGGCAACCACCATGCTGCCCCTGCCCATGAGGGCGGCAAGCGGACCGGAAAACAAGAAGATAAAAAGAGAAAAGACCACACCCACCGCCACGAGGGCGATGGCGGTCTGGCTGAACAGTCTGTCACACTCTGCCTTGTTCCCCCGCCCCACGGCACGCTGGGCGGCGGTCATGCCGCCGGTGATAATCAGCGCCTCAATTAGACCGAAGGCAAGGAAAATGGGGGACACCAGGGCGATGGCGGTAAGTCCGCTTTCTCCCAATGCCCGCCCGGCCACCAGCGTATCCGTCAGGGTTTTGACGGCTGTGACCAACTGGCTGAGGACGGTGACTGCCAGCATTCGACCATATTCACGTTTTAAAAAGGTATGTAGCTTCATCCGGCATCCTCCTGCAAAAATTTTCCGCTTCATTTTTGTCTGCGCTTCCGGTATATGCTCACGGAGCTGCCGCAATCTTCTGTACAAGCGGCAAGTAATCGTCCGTTGTCACATAGGCGTACCGTTCCGTGTAATAGGGGCGGCTAAAAAGCAGGGAACCCGTAGAGGGGGGCACTTCATTGGCGCTATTGTATCCGGCAGAATAAATTTTTTTGCCGTTTACCCTAAAGGTATCATTGTCATCCACCATAATGCCGTCCTGCTGTGCGCTCTCCCTATAATGTAATTTCCACTAAATTGCGCCCGTCTTTATAACGATAGTCGATGGTCTTTGAAACATTTTTCAGAATGGTCAGGCCTAGATGGGTCTCATCGTCATTATCTGCCGCGTCAAATGGATGAAAGGGATCACCGGCGCAGTCACAGCGCAGAGTAATCGATTTTGTCTGTTCCCCATAGGTGATTTCCACATTCAGGTCAATTTCCGCTCCGCAGCCGCCCAGCAGCTCATAAATCAGCTCCTCAGCGCACAGCTGGAGTCGGTTTGCGTACTTTACCGCCAGACCGTACCGCTCGGCAAAGTCCCGGATGCCGCCGTGGAATTGCATGAGGTCGAAATTTCGGCTAGTGATGTGCTGGTTAAAAAATTTTAGCTTACGCACAAAGGCCTGCGTGTTTGCCCTTTTCGGATGGTCGAAAATGTCCTCCGGCGTGCCATCCTCATAGATACCGCACTCATCGAAATAGAGCACCCTCGTGGCTACCTCCCGGGCAAAGGCCATCTCGTGGGTGACGATGAGCATGGTCATGTTTCGCTTGGCCAGCGTCCGAATGGTAGCCAGCACCTCCCCCACCATAGTAGGGTCCAGCGCAGAGGTGGGCTCGTCAAAAAGCATCACCTGCGGCTCCATGGCAAGACAGCGGCAGATGGCAATGCGCTGCTTCTGCCCGCCGGAGAGAACCCCCGGCATGGCGTGAGCCTTGCCCTCCAGACCCACCATGCGTAATAGCTCCCGTGCTTGTTCCTCCGCCTCCTTTTTCGGAATACCCCGCAGACGGACGGGGGCAAGGGTAATGTTTTCCAGCACGTCCATGTGCTCAAAGAGGTGAAAGCCCTGATACACCATGCCCATACGGCTGCGGATAGCGTCCACATCCGCACCCTTGGCGGTAATTTCCTCGTCCCCAATAAAAATGTGCCCCTCGTCCGGCTGCTCCAACAGCTCCAGCGAGCGTAAAAACACGCTCTTACCGCAGCCGGAGCGACCGATAAGTGCAATGCGCTCCCCCTGCTCCACGGTGAGGCTGACATTTTGCAGCACCCGGAGGGTGCCAAAGGATTTATTTAGCTTTTCCACACGAAGCATACTCATTGGACGCCCCCCTCACGCAGACATCCGCCGTGACCGCTGACCACTTTAATAATGGGGGCGGGCATAACCTTTCGGAGAACGTCCCGCCGCAGATGGCAGAGAATGTACCGCCCCACCGCGCCCGCAGAAGTTGCAGCCTCAAATACCATCGCTCTGTCTCCTCTCCACCTTGCGCGCGGCGTGCCTGTCCGTCCATGCGAACAGCCCATAGCACAAGTAGGCCAAACCCAAATACAAGGCAATGCCCACCAAGAGCATAAAGAGGGGCTGCACGGTGCGGGCGCTGATGTTGTTGATGACCCTGGTAAGATCGGTAATGGTGACATAGCCCACCACACTGGTCCATTGGAGCAGGTTTACAATGGTAGACTGATAGACAGGCTTCGCAATCTTTGCTGCCTGAGGCAGGGTAATCAGCCGGAAGGCCTGCCATTTTGAAAACCCCAGTGTCCGCGCCGCCTCTTCCTGCATCTTGTCTGTGGCGGAAAGGGCGGCGCGCATCACCTCCGCTGTGTGGGCAGAGACATTGAGCGTGTAGGCCGCCACCGCAATGAGGGGCGCGGGCAGAGAGCTTTTGGCAAAGACCACGTAGTACATCATCATGAGCAGCAGCAACACAGGACTGCCCCGCAGCACCGCGATGTAAACCCCCGCTGTGCCGCTAAGTACGCGGTTTTTATGCAGCCGCAATGCGCACACCAGCGCGGCCAGCACCGTCCCCAGCGCAAGCGACAGCACTGTAATCTCCGCTGTGACCCAAAGCCCCTTGAGAATCGTCAGCCACGATCCACCCTCAATGAGCGTCTTATAGAACATATCGCCAAAGGACATAAAATCACCCGCTCTCTCAAATCTTGCTTGCTATACATTAGCCTGACCAGTGTAATTGTCTTTTTTACGCCCGTTTTCCAATGCTTTTCTTATTTTTGCAAGCAGTACAGAGTCATATCACCCTCAACCGGATCGGAGGTTTCGCCCAGCGGCGCTTTGCCCTCTGCGTCCAGATACAGGGCATACCCCTCGTCGCAGCCCCAGGTGAAAGATTCACCTGCCGGAATCTCGGCTGTCTGAACATCAATCCCCGGCATTTGAACGGTGACGGTATATTTTTTTGCATCCAGATAGTTCTGCACTGCATCGGGGTAGGCGACCTCCCGATCATAAAGCAGCACGGCAGAGACAATTTTCACCTCAGAGCCGTCCGGATGGCGGATGATAAAATCAATGGCCAGCTCCCGGAAATCATCAGCGGCAAAGACGGGTCTTGTGAGCAGCTTGTCGGCAGTGGTCACCCCCCAGTCGGAAAGACCATCGGCGTAGTCCTGGCTGATGTCTGCCTCGGTTTCACAGGCCAGATTTCCATTCCCGTCCGTGACTTGGGAGACAAATTTACCGTTCTGCCCCATCAGCAGATAGTCGCTGAAAAAACCGTCTGTCGCCGCATAGATGTGATAACGGTTGACGCCGTCCCACCGGGAAAACAGGAAATTGTCGGTCTGCCAGGCAGCATATCCGTTGCCATCGCTAACCTGCCGGATGTCCCCGGTTTCCTCCTTAAAAAACGTCGTGTGGGTCACCTCGCCGCCGATGTAGTCCAGCTGGGCGTAGGTGACGGTTTGATACATTTCAAGCAGATGCGCCACGTTGTTAATCTCCTCCGCCCTGTCCATACTCAGCGCCGGAGCCTGGGATTCCGGCGTGGATTTGGGCGTGGGTGCCGGGGCCCTTTCGCACCCCGAGAGCAGCCCCAGCGCAAGTGCAAAGATTAATACCATAGCTTTCATTTGTTTCACAGTCATTCTCCTCCTTGTGTTTAGGAAGCTCTGATTTGATTCAGTCGTATAGATTAGCGCGTGTATTTTTTGGCGCAGTCCGGGCGGAAAAGACACCGCCAAGATATGCGGCGGGATTAAATCAGAGGTTCCTTTATAAGCTCTGAAAAAAAGCTTCGATTCCTTCCAGCAGCAGATGCAGGTGGTAGCCATCCAGAAGGCGGTGATTAAACTGCACATTGAGCGGAAGCGTTACCCTGCCGTCCTTTTCCTCATACTTTCCCCAGCAAACCCGGGGAACGGAGTCATTGGGGTCACAGTCTATGGGGTTGCCCATACAGGTAAATGCGAACCACGGGGTACAGGAGATATAGACAAAATCGTCCCGCCTTCCGGACTCCTCCACAGATAGGCTTCCGGCCATTTCCCGCTCCACCTTTGCCGCGGCGGCACAGAAGGTGGGGAGATCCATGTCGGGCGTCAGCTCCACATCCATAACTTTCAGATGCTGGGACTGCTTATCGAATGTGACGATGCTGGGGCTGAGCCAGTCCACCAAAATTACGCCGTCCTTGCGGATGCGGTAGCGAAAGTCCTCCAAACCGCTCATTACCGTTGTGACGACATAGGTCATCGCAAAATAAAAGGAAAGCCCGTCCGCCTTGACTTTTTGATAGAGCGCGGTCACGTCCAGGGGCACCGTTATGTTATAAAAGGGGAAGGAACGTCCGGAGAAGAACTGAAACAGCTCCTTACGGGGCCACTTCTCAAAATCAATATAATTGCCTCTTCCCTGTATCTCCTGCATATTATCTACTCCTATCTGTTAGGTTCGCTTGGTCAGCGTTAAAATGTTTAGCCCGCCAGTACCGGATAGCCCGATTCAATCTGCTCACGCAAAAAGCCAAAGCTGATTTCGTCCAACTTATCCTCATAGTCATAAGTAGTAACAAGGTCAAGGCCGCCCACACAGCAGTATCCCGGCGCACAGCGCCGCCCAAAGCGGAATTGCCTTTTTCATTTTTACCTCTCTTCGTCCGTCCTTCGTGCTTTGTCCGCCTGCAAAATTTCCTTGTCCAGCATGCCAAGATGGTGCGCCCCGTGGGTCAGCTGAACCAGCAGCGCGTTAAGCTGTCCGGCGGTAGAGGTGAAATCCAAAACCGCAAGGGCTGCAATGGCCAAGGAAATCCCTTCTAAGGGGATACCAATCTGCAAAAACATTAGGGTAAAGCAGCTTACCGCTCCGCCGGGGATGGGGGGCGCGGCCACCGAGAGGACAACGGCGTTTATCAGGCACAGAATCAAGCTTCCCACCGTCAGCTCCACCCCGTATAGCTGGGAAATAAAGAGGGGCACCACCAGAAACAGCGCTACCGCATGGGGCATAAAGACCACGCTGCCGAAAGGCAGGGCAAAGTTCATCAGCTTTTCGTCAATTCCCAGCTTTTTTCTGCAGCAGTCCATCATTGCCGGGAAGGCTGCCGCCGAAGATGCAGTGCTCACTGCAATTAGGAAGGAGCTTCCCAGCTTTTTGACTGCCCGGATCGGCGATATGCCCAACCTTGTTAGGGAGAAAACCTCCAGTAAAATTTCCACCATTGAGAGGGTGACGGTTAACACAATCGCCTGTGCAAGGCCCGCGAAGCTCTGGAGCAGGGTTTCCTGAAAAGCAAGCCGCAGAACGGACAGGAAAATAAAGGTCGGCGTCATGGAGCTGATGGCCGCGAGAATAAACTGAATGGCGGCGTTAGACTGCTCCACAACCTGTGTGAGAACCTGCATCCGATCCCGCAGCGCAATGATTGCTATCCCCACTATGACGCCTAAAAAAAGAATTTGCAGGGTATTTCCATCCCGAAACGGATCGACAATATTATGAGGCACTATCCCCAGCAACATCTCTACTACCGAGCGGAGTACCTCACTGCCGTTTTGGACGCCATCCAAGGCGGGGCGCAGTACCAGCAGCACGCAGACAAGAGAAAAACCGCCAAACAGGGTAGAAATGATTAAAAAACGGGAAAGCAACCTTCCGCCAATGCGGCCCAGTTTTCGGGTATCCCCAATATTGACAATGCTCCAGACCATGGAGAGGAACATCATTGGCCCGACAATACAGGCAAACAGACCCAGAAACGCATTGAACAGCGGCTCCAGCATGTTTTTTACCGCCATCGCACGCCATGTCTCGGGCAGTACCTGTCCCGCAAATCCCAGCCCCAGCGCCAATGCGGCCGCAATGAGCACCTGCGTGAGCTGACTGAGTTTGCGCCCAACCTTTTGGCTGACCGAAACAATGTTAACGCTGTTCTGGTACTGCCAAGTGAAGCCCAGCCCCAGATTAGCCAGCACCTGCTGTCCCAGCGTGTTGTCAAATTCTCCGTCGGATTCGCTCAGCGGGTCGGCAGGCTCGCCTTCGCGCCGCAGCGTCAGCATAACCCGGCCCATCCGTCGGTCAAGACAGCAGCAGAAAGAATCAGCCCCCATCCGTGTTTGCCAATGGAGGAGCACCTCCTCTGTGGAAAGGCGGTGCCGCAAGGCGTTCTTCCGGCTCAGTCCCAGTTTTTCTAACCCATCCCCCACAAAATCAGCGGCGGCATCAATTCCCACGTCCGTCAGAGGAAAGCTCTGATTTTCTGTATGATAAAGCTTCAATATTTTGATCTCCTCTCCCCGACCGCCAACAAACAAGGTCAGGTTATGGTTATAGCATACCGTAGCATGTTTACCTCTATTTGCGGATGATCCCGCATAAAACGTCATAATTTTTCGTAAGATGTCGTTTTGACGCAAAAAAAGCCCCCCTTGACGCATGTTGTCAAGGGGGGGCCGGGCGGCCGATATTCAGTTGAGCGGCAGAACCATTCGGGTGAAGAACACACCGTTCTCCTGAGAAAAATGAAGCATTCCGCCGTGCTGCCGGACAATGCCGGCGGCGCTCCTCGTGCCGGTGCCACCGCCCTCCTTGGTGGTAAGGGGCAGCCCCGCCTCATCAAAGGCGGTTAATACCGCCACAGTGTTTTTTAGTTCCAGCTTCAGGCTTTCATCATCCACTCGGGCAGTCAGGGCAAGAAACGCACCGTCCCCTGCCTTCTCGCAGGCCTCACAGGCGTTTTCCAACAGATTTCCAAACAACTCGCAGCTCTCCGGTGCTGTGAGGGGCAGCGCTGCGGGAATGTCTGCCTCGGCGGAAAAGGCCACGTCGCTGTCTTCTGCCCTGCGGGCATAGAGCCGTAGCACCGCGTTAGCCACCGGATTTTTGCAGTATTGGGTAAGTGCTGCCTCGGCGATGCTGGCGTCATGCTGGCAGAGATATGCCCGTGCCCCCGCCACGTCCCCCCGATCTAAGTAATCCGCCAACAGCGCATTGTGGTGGCGCAGGTCATGGCGGTTCTGCCGTGCCAGATACACAAATGACTCCTGCGCGGCCAACTCTGCCTGCAAAAGCTCCTGGCGGGCATTCATTCGCAGCTTTTCCGCCAGATGAGTATGCTCCAGTATGGTCTCGCGCAGAGACAAAAGGATGGTCAGATATAAAAACACAGTCAGCACACTCAGTAGCAGTAACGGAACAAAGTCCTCGGTCAGCATCTGCTCCACGTCGTCACAGGTGAAAAAATACCAGATAAAATTTAAAAAGAGGGCAACCGATGCCAAGAGATAGACATTCCATCGTTCTACCGCCTGCCAATAGAATGGGCGCAGGTATTTGCGAAAAAGCACCACCGCGCCGGTGAACAGAAGAAAACGCAAAACTGTAATCGCATAATACGGAAATGGAAACAGATCGCAAAGATGATAGCTCAAAAAAACCACAATGCTATATATGTTCATCACAGTAAAAAAGTTAAACAGCCATTGTATGGGCGTTTCTCGAAAAAGCGGCTTTATGGCAATGCCGCTTCCCACAAAAAACAGAATGTCCAGCTTTGCCAGTGTGGTATAATCGTTTTGTACATAAAAGTAAAGGTTCATCGCCAGATTGAAAAGAATAATCACTCCCAGTGTGGCAGCCTGCACCTTTCTGCCTCGCTTTGGCCGCGCCAGCGTGACCAGGAGTACCAGCAGCATGA
>CAZDDZ010000040.1:18613-21138 GCA_964504285.1 uncultured Pseudoflavonifractor sp. | reverse complement strand
ATAGGTAAACTATTTGTATAAAGGGGAATTAAGTTGAACGAGATTTTTTCAAGACCAGCTTTAACAGCGCTATGCGAAAAAATCTCGTTCAACTTAATTCCCCTTTATACAAATATTTTACCTATTTCTATTGTAACAGTGGTAAATGATTGGCGCAACCACAGCATAGCTGTGACAAGATACGTCTTTATATGACATCTTGTTGGGACGTGCCCTAATCCCTTGATGAACGAAAAGTGGCAGCTGTGAAAATCACCACAGCTACCACTTTTGAAAACATCCTTATACGCTGTCCCCTATCGGCTCCGCTCTTTTATTTTTAGAAGTAGTCCTGAATAACCTTGAGCACTCCGAAATCGGTCACCGTTGCAGTCACTGCGTCAGCGGCTAGTTTTACATGATCGGGGGCGTTCCCCATGGCAATGCCCAGTCCGGCAGCCCGGAGCAGCTCCATGTCGTTTTCCCCGTCCCCCACGGCTACCAGCTCCTCCCAGCGGAGGTCCGTGACCTCCAGCAGCCGGGCAGCGCCGCTGGCCTTGGTCAGCCCCGGCTGGCAGATGTCGTACACATCGTCATCGTAGGCGGTAATATGCAGTCCCAGGGCAGGGTCTTGAAAGTCGCTCATCTTTTCTGGCGGTATGATGCCAAATGCGGCATAGGGCAGCCCTTTTCCATGCCGGGTGCGGTCACTACCGTCACGAAGGGTAACCATATCCCCGTTTACCCTTTGGTAATAGGGGCGATAGACCTCGTCCCCACTGTACATATAGTACCCCTCGGGAAAGGCAAAGCCCATGGGACACCCTGCCCGGTCAGCCAGCGCCAGCACACCTTCAAACCGGCGCTTGTCCATAGGCCGGCAGTAGAGCACCGTTCCATCCTGCTTGGCCACATAGGAGCCGTTCATGCAAATGTAGTAGTCGGGCACAAAGCCGCCCATAATTTCGGGACGAACCGCCGCCAGGGTGCGCCCGGTGGCAATCACCACGGTCACACCGCTGCGGCGCAGCTCCTCCAGCGCGGCGGCGGTTTTCTGGTCAAGCAGCTTCCGCTGGGGACAAAGCAGGGTGCCGTCCACATCCAGCAGCAGGGCACGGCGGGTTTGTGTTTTCTCCATTTGTTACCTCTCGTCCAACACTCGGGGGTTCTTCTGTGCGGCGGCCACAATGGGCTGCCACGGGGTATTTGTCAAATTGACGGCAGCCTTTTTTAACCACACTGCCGCCCCGGTCTCATCCCCTCCAAAGTGGCAGAGCTTGGCCAAACGGTACTGGGTGAGCCCCTTTTGCCCGCCGGACTGCGTTTTCTCCTGCCCCTCCAGCGCGGGAATAAGGGCGGTGTCCCGGTCTGCGTACACACCCACCAGCACACGGGCATCGGCTAAAATGGCCCTTAGCTTTTCGTCCGGCTCCTTTTCCAGCAGGTTCTCCAGCTTCCCCAGATAGTTCCGGCCCTTTTCATACTCGGCCCGGGACAGATAGAAGCTCATCACCCTCTGGTAAAACTCCAGCCGTTCGCCGGGGCGCAGCTTTATAGTATTAAGGACGGCCTCGTCCGCCGCCACACCTGGGACATCGCCCGCCCGCACATGCCCCTCCAGCCGCAAAAGCGCCAGGGTGGACTTGCGCAGAACCAGGTACAGGCTGCGGCTATCCAGCATGGCAAGGTATTTTTTCACGTTGCCGTCCCGGTAAAGGGTCTGGGCCAGCATGGTAAGCGCTCCCTTCTGTGAGGCGCGGAGCAGAAGCAGAATACCCAGCACCAGCCCAATCATCAGCGCCAGATAGAGAAAGGTAAATTGATCCACGGCGGACAGCCCCCCCTTTGTGTTATCCCTCGGGCGGAAAGCGGGTAACAGTATTTTTCGTGGTTTCTATGGCCTGTGCGGCCAGCGCGGCGGCAGGCTGCTCCATGGTAAAAACCATTTCGGTAAAGGCCGAGTGATTGACACCCGCAACTGTTATCCAGCCCGGATGCTCGGCGCAGAGTATCGCGCTCTGTCGGAAGGGGCTGCCGCCGGTCAGGTCACAGCAGAAAAGTAAATCCTCCCCTCCCGCTGCCTCTACTGCCGCTTTGAGATTGGCGGTCAGACTGTCCAGATCGTCCCCCTCGTTAAAGTCCACAAAGAGCATACCTTCGGTCTGCCCTGTCAGCATCATTAAGTTTCGCTTAACCGCCGTGGCATACCCGCCGTGGCCGGTCACAATTACGTTTGCCATCCGGTAAAAACACTCCTTTAAAGAAAGCCCCCGCTCAAAAACCCGGGCCTTTTGACATTTTTTTAAATGGCAGCTTTTCAATAAGCTGAGCCCCCCCGGGCGGGGGCTCAGCTTTATTTTGCATTATATCAGTTGTCACGCTCCTGTTTGGGGCATGGTCGGCTCGATAACTCCGACGACTGCGCAAAAACGGTTTCCGTTTTCGCTTCGCTCTGTCGTTACCTCCCCTATGCCCCTACGGTCGCGCTTCTTTAGTTGTCACGCTCCCGTTGGGCACATATACGGCTCCCTAACTCCGACGACTGC
>CAZDDZ010000040.1:0-18513 GCA_964504285.1 uncultured Pseudoflavonifractor sp. | reverse complement strand
TCCGCTCTGTCGTTAGCTCCCCTATGTGCCTACGGTCGCGCTTCTTAGTTGTCACGCTCCCGTTGGGCACATATACGGCTCCCTAACTCCGACGACTGCGCAAAAACGTTTCCCGTTTTCGCTCCGCTCTGTCGTTAGCTCCCCTATGTGCCTACGGTCGCGCTTCTTAGTTGTCACACTTGCGGACAAGCTTGGTATAGTCTGCGTAGACCTGGTGCATATAGTCCGGAGGGCACTCGGTCACGTTGGGGGAGACAAAAATAAACATCTTGTGGTTCATTTTCTCCAGCAGGAGCGCCGTCTCCGCGGCCAGGGACTGGGTGATGGTCATAACGGCTGTGGTGCTGGAAGCACCAACCTTCTGGGGATAGCCGGGGATTTCCACCAGGGAATCCTCCAAGGGACAGCAGTTATCAATAAGGATGTCGGCCACATCGCCCAGCTTTTTGCCGGAGGAGTGGGTGGCCTTGGCCTTCTGATAGTTCTCGCCGCTGGTGACTGCGATGACCTTCAGCCCGCGCTCCTTGGCGTACATAGCGGCCTCGATGGGGGCGGCGTTCAGACCGCCGTGGGAGTAGACGATCATCACCTCACCGGCCTGGAGGTTGTAACTCTGGAGGAAGTTTTGGATATAGCCCTCCTGGCGTTCAATCCACAGAAGCTCCCGGGCGCCTCCGCCGCGGATGACATTGTTCCACATCAGGCGGGGGTCCATCAGGGGGTGCCAGCCCACCACGCCGCCGTATCGGGGGAACATATCCTGAATGGGAAGCACGGAGTGGCCGGATCCAAAAAGGTGGGCCATTTTGCCGGAGCCAATAGCCTCGGCACAAAGCTCTGCGGCCTTCTTAATATTTTCGGCCTGAGTCTCGTCAATTTTTTGAATGACCTCGGTCACCTTGGTAATGTAATGCAGATTGCTCATGTGTTTTTAAATTCCTTTCAAGCTAAATTCTTCTGAGAAACTGGAATCTATATTCATAGGTCTCCGCTTCCGAATTTTTGAAGTGAAATCGTCTCAGACAAGACGAAAAGTCGCCGTCATACTGACGTATTACAAGGCTTTTCGCCGATGTCATGGGGCGATTTCACCCGAAAAGGCGGTTGCGCGCGCCTATGAATACAGGTTCTTAGATATACACGCCGGTGAGGTAGCCCAATCCGGTGAGCACCAGTGCCAGCACCAGAATCAGCCCCATTACGGCAAGGGGGGACCATTTTTTCTTGGCATACAGCTTGTAAATGCCCAGAGTCAGGAGCAGGGGCAGGATTTTGGGGAAAATATTGTTGATGAGAACGTCCAGGTTAATGGCAGCGGTTTCGCCGCCGGGAGGGGTAATCATAACAGGCACATAGACCGACACATAGGAGGCCGTCAGGCCGCCCACGACAATTAGGCCCAGCACGGTCATGGCAGCGGTGATTTTTTCTAGCGATCCGGAGGACATAAATTTATGTACGCCCTCGATACCGGATTTATAGCCCAGCTTCCACATGCTCCAGCTGAGAATGGCGGTAAGGATGGGGTAGCCGATCATGTAAAGCATGGGGCCCACATAATTGAACACGCCGCCCATATTGGTAATGGTCATGCAGATGGTAATGAGCAGGGGCACGATGGTGGCAACCCAAAGGGAGTCGCCGATGGCGCTGGTGGGGCCGATGAGAGCCACCTTAACAGCGGAGGCCACCTCGGGGGTAATTTGCTTGTTGGCCACCGCCTCCTCCATGCCGCAGAGGATACCGGGGGCGATTGCGCCCAATTGCTGCTCGGTGTTAAAGAGGGTAATGCTGCGGGCATACGCGTCAAGCTTTGCTTCCTTGTCGTCCTTGTAGAGTTCCTCAATGACGGGGGTAAGGGTATGAGCGGTGGCGTTACCCAACAGGTTTTCCCCCTGCTGGGAGGAGCCGTGCCAGAAGAACCAAATCAGCCAGGATTTTTTCAGGGCTTGTGCGCTCAGTTTCTTCTCAGCCATGGGATACCGCCTCCTTCTTATCCATCGCCATCACGGCGGTATAGTAAATCACAGCCGCGCAGATAGCCAGAATAGCAACCGCCATGGTGTTGAGGGCGAAGTAGGTAATGAGCATAAAGCCAATGAGGAACAGGCAGAAGTGCCAGCCCTTCTTCATCAGGAAGGAGAGCAGGATGCCCATTCCCAGGGCAGCCATCATGCCGCCGAAGGTGGTCAGGGTGGTAATCAGCCAGCCGGGCATCAGGTCGGCGATGTTAAAGCCGGTCTGGCTACCCACCACAGCGGTGGTGACCAGAATAAGCAGGGCGGGGATAAAGCGGCAGACGAAACCGATGAGATTGCCCAGACCGGCGTTGGCCAGCGCGATCAGCTTGGGATTGCCGTCCTGGGTGCCCTTCATGGCCACACGGTTGACGATAAGATCAAGGGCATAGGTCAAATTCCACATAGCAACGCCGATGGCGCCGCCTACGGTGGAGAAAATCCACATGGAGGCAATGGTGACTTCTGTGCCGGCACCCACGTTAAGCGCCATGGCGCAGGCCACGCCGATGTAAGTTGCGTAGGACAGGTCCCATCCCACGGCGCCGCCGGGGGTCACGGAGCCCAGGTTTGCCAGCTGGAGCAGCAGGCCCAGGGTAATGGCCAGGGGTACGTTACCCATGATGATACCCACCAGGAAGGACGCCACCAGGGGACGGCCCAGGTTGTACCAGCCGATGGTATTGCCCACTACCGAGCCGATGGAGCCAAGGTAGACCAATACCGCAATCAGGATTGCTTGCCAAATTTGCATGATACGCTCTCCTCCTCTTTTTCATTTTGCGGGGAAACACATACACATACCAGGGAATTTCTCTCACCGGGCCCTCGCCCGATAAAATATGTTAGGAAGCTCTGATTTAATCCAGTCGTGTAGATTAGCGGGTGTATTTTTTGTCCGGCAAGCCAAAAAATCGCAGGAATCCTGACGGATTACAAGGTTTTTTGGCGCAGTCCGGGCGGAAAAGACACCGCAAAGATATGCGGCGGGATTAAATTAGAGGTTACTTAGAAGTGGGCCTTTAAATCAGCCCAAGTGCGCTCCTTATCCTGGGGGAGCGCCTGACAGATAACTTTGCCGCCGTCAGCGGAAATTGTCTCCAGCGCGTCATAGTCTGCCTGGGTAAAGCTCAAAACCTGACTGATGCCGATGCCGCGCACCCCGTACTTGGCATCCGGCTGCTTGGAGCAGTTGCCGATGTTGATATGCTCTGCGGTTTTGAGTTCTTCCCGCAGATCGGCTAAAT
This sequence comes from uncultured Pseudoflavonifractor sp., assembly GCA_964504285.1. Lineage (GTDB taxonomy): Bacteria > Bacillota > Clostridia > Oscillospirales > Oscillospiraceae > Pseudoflavonifractor. Next base: position 15,248 of record CAZDDZ010000040.1, on the reverse strand, counting down.
TACGGCAGAACCGGGTGATGACCAGACGGGTGCCGTCACAGGGTGTTTTCATAATTTCCTTTGCCTGGGCCATGGTAACGATTTTAGGATTATACTGTCCGGGCACGCCCATGGTCATAATGGACTGCATCATGGGGTTGGAGGCAAGAGCATCGTCAATGGCGACAATTTCCTTTACCGCCAAGGTCACGCACCAGGCCGTTACAATTTGTCCGTGGATAAGACGATCGTCAATTCTTACATAGGTTTTTCCCATGGGCTTCCTTCCTTTCTGCGGGTCGTTTCCTTGCTGCTGATGCCAGCATACCACAGCTAAATTAGGTAGTCTACAAAACGGGCTTCGTTTGACAAAAATTGCCGTAAGTCGGAAATTTTTCGTCACACCGCTAATATAGACATGGCACTATCGGCCTGTTTCCGTCGTTTTGTATATCGTTTTTTTGATATTGGCAAAAACCACTTTTCTTCCGGCGCCAAAAATGATATGATGATTTATTATATATACTTGTTTTTAAGCTGTGGCCGTAGGCTATCATTTTTATAAAGGAGGCGCTTGGTGTGAATATTCTTTTAAAGATGAAGCGAATTAAGGACCTCTCCCCCAGCGAACGCCAGGTTGTCAACTTTATTCTGGAGGATCCCGCCCGGGCATCCGGTATGGGCATTGCCGATCTGGCGCGGGATTCCTACACCAGTACCAGCACTGTCATGCGGGTGGCCCGCCGACTGGAGCTGGACGGCTTCTCCTCCTTTCGCCGCCGTCTGGCCTCCGACCTGAACGAATATCTGGAGACCACAGCCCTCTTTCGCCCCCAGGAGCCTATTGCACCCCAGGACACCCTGCACGACATTGTGGACAAGGTCACCAGTAACAATGTCCGGGCTGTACTGGATGTACGCAACTTTAACACGCTGGAGGTATTTGGGCAGGTAGTTGATATGATGAGTGCCGCCAAGCAGCTGGACTTCTACGGCAGCGGCGTCTCCAATCTCATCTGCCACGACGCAATGATGAAGGCCCTCCGCCTGGGGATTCCCTCCACGGCCTATTCCTTCTACTCCGAGCAGGCTATGCTGGCCCGCACCTCCCCTAAGGATCACCTTGCCATTATTCTCTCCTATACCGGCCAAACCGAGGAAATTCTGCGGGTGGCCCAATACCTTAAATCAGGCTGTGTGCCCTCTGTTTCCATTACGAGCCACACCGACAATGCCCTCTTGGAGCTGTGCACCGTTAATCTCTTTGTGGATAGCTTCGAGTCGGTCTATCGCATTGGCGGTATGTCCAGCCGACTAAGCTCCCTGCACCTACTGGATATTTTATTTTCCGCTTACATGAACAAGAACTACGAGGGGCTGAAAGATTCGGTGCAAAAGACCTTTTTGCCCGAGACCTTCCACCGCCTGGGTGAAAATCTGGAAGAATAACAGGAGGTAGACTATGCCGCAAATACGACCGGCCGCTGCCACAGATTTAGATGAAATTTGGGCCTTGGTTTGCCGGGCGATCGCACACATGAACGCCCTTGGCAATCCACAGTGGGGGGCTGATTACCCCACCCGTTCCCATTACGAGACCGACATTGCCCGGGGCGAGCTCTATGCCGCCTGCGCCCCGGACGGGGCAATTCTGGGTGTGGCGGCTATCAACACCGACCAGTCCCCGGAGTATACCGGACTCCCCTGGGCCATCCCCTCCCCTGCTCTGGTGCCCCACCGAATTGCCGTTGACCCCGCCGCCCAGCGGCAGGGGGTCGCCCGCAGTCTCTTTGCCTTTGCTGAGGCGCTGGCTCGGCAGAAAGGTCTGTCCGTGCTCCATATGGATACCTACGCCCAAAACGACCGCATGCAGGCACTGGTGCAAAGCCTGGGGTTCCGGCGGGTGGGTTTTGTCCACTTTGACCGGGAAGGCCGCCCCCTGGGCTTTCCCTGCTTTGAAAAGGTGCTCTGACGCAAAAAACCGACGTACCCGGTGGGTACGTCGGTTTTTTTAGGGACAGTTACTTCTTTACATAGCTCACAGCGTGCTTACTGGCAATCATGCCGGAGTCTACACACAGCCCGTAGCAGAAGCCGGGCACGTCGTAGTAGGGGGTGTAGAACAGGCTGCCGGCATCGGTGCCAATGACGTAGAGACCGGGGATAATTTCGTTCTCGCTGGTCATGGCGCGGCAGTCCTCGTCAATGCGGATACCGCCGAAGGTACTCCAGCCGCTGACCTCATTCTGGGTGACATAGAAGGGACCTTCAGCCACAGGGGAGAGGTACCAGGGATTGGCGCCGAACTCGGGGTCTACGCCGTCGGCACAGAACTGATTGTACTCGGCCACCGTCTGGGGCAAATATTCCAGACCGAAGAACTCCGCCAGCTCCTCAATGGTGTCGGCCTTGTAGCACCAGCCTTCGGCAATGGCCTCGTCAATGTCGGCATAGAGATTGGTGAGAATGCGCTCCTTATAGTAGTTGCCAATAAACCAATTTTCGGCGTTGGCTCCACGGGCGGTGGTGTACTCGTAAAGACCCTGGGTGGCCATGGCCTCCACATAGGCGGCGTCCACCACAGCGTAGTAGGGGCTGTTACGCAGGAGCGGCTCGAAGCCGTAGCTCATGGGGTAGTCGCACTGAAGCCCCTCGTTGACGAAGCGGCGACCCTGCGCATCTACCAGCAGGCAGCCATAGGTGCCAAACTTAAAGGCGGTGTTTTGGTCGTACTTATCCTGCTTGGCGGGGCGGCTGGCCAGGGAATTGGTGCCGCCGTACTCGGCCGCGCAAACGCCAAAGGTCTTGTCCAGACCCGCACCCGCGGCCACTGCCATCTGAATGCCGTCGCCGGTGCACAGGCTGTTGCCGCCGGCAGCTACGTTGACGTGGCTGGTGCCCAGATACTGGGCGAGCATTTCCTCATTGCCCAGGTAACCGCCGGTGGCGATTACAACGGCCTCGGCATTGACGGTGACCTTGGTGCCATCGGCCTTATGACCGATTACGCCCACAGCCTTTCCGTCTTGCATAATCAGCTCCTCGCCGCTGGTATTGTAAAGCACCTGAACGCCGGTTTTTTCAATCTCGGCCTCCCAAAGCGCCACGCGCTCATCCAGGGAGTTTTTAATCAGGTGGAATCCGCCCTTTTCGCCCACAAAGGGTGTTTCAAAGCGGAAGTTGGCCTCCTGGAAGTTATAGCCCATATCCATCAGGCGTGTAACCGCCTCGCGCGAGGTCTCCAGGCACTTGCGCATAAGGGCGGCGTTGGGCGTCCAGTGGGAATACTCCATGACGTGGTTAAATACCTCGTCCACGGTGAGGGTGGAGTTAATTTCCTCCAGCACGGGGGTGTTTACCGCAAAGGGACCGGAGACCTTAATGCCGTTGGCCGAAGCCACGCTTGAACCCTTTTCCAGCGCCAGCACGCTGGCGCCCAGGTCGGCGGCGTTGGTGGCGGCAATAAAGCCGGATGCGCCCAGACCGATCACAGCGATGTCAACGGTGTATTCCTCGTCGGCGCCCGCAGTCTTGCCAATGGTAATTTTCAGTGCCTCCGGGTCGCCGCCGGCCTGCTTTACACAGTCGGCCACCGCGTCCACAATCGCACGGCTGGAGTTGGTGGCTCCGGTAACAGCGTCCACAGCCAGGGACTGATGCTCCACAATGGCGGCGGGAATGGTCTCCTCCACGGTGCCAAAAAGAGCAGGGGTCTCGTTCTGCTCGGTGACCTTTACGTCCGTAATGGCGCTTTCGGAGAACGTAACCTCAACGGTAATATCCGAAATATTTCCGTAAGCGGTAGCGGTATAGGTGCCCGCCTGATAGCTCTGGGGCGCGGCGGTGGGTGTTGCGTCCGGGGTCGCGCTTACGGTAGGGGTAGCGCTGGGGCTGGGACTGGACACAGGCTGGCTCTGGCAGCCGGCCAGCAGCGTGCAGCACATAGCTGCGGTCAGCAAGAGACTGACAATCTTCTTCATGTAGTTCCTCCCTTTCTTCCCTGCGGGTGTGCCTCGCAGGATCTCTGTGGCAGAGCATAAACTATGAACATGGTTAACAGTCAAGGCCGTTTGTGAAAGAACTAACAAAATTGGCCAAATCCACAAAAATGGATTTGGCCAATTGTTGCTTTTGTCAGTTTTTAGTCTACCGGGATAAACAGTGTTTCTACATCAGAGTGCTTTTCATCCAAATTTAAGAAGGTAGGCACCAGGAATACGTTGCCACGAACGGTTAGACCATGGGCACGCACATGATCTAAAATAGGCTGGAAGGATTCCCGCTTTACACTTTCAGCCCGATTTTTGGTGCGGGTGTGGATAAGACACTTGCCCAGCTCCATGCGCTTGACCTGCCGCCTGTTGTACTCCCCCAATAAATTGCCGCAGGAGGCGGGCAGCGCGATGACGTAACTTGGGTTCACCTCGGGGCTCTCTCCAAAAAGCTCCTCCCGGGAAATCACCCGGGCGCAACGGGAAACCGAGAGCTGGTCGTAAAACCTAACCAAAATTTTGGCGTTACGGACGGCGGGTGAAAAGTCCAGCCCCTCGGAGGCATGGACGTAGAGATAGTCCTCTACCCACTCGATTTTAAAGCGGTTTTCCCCGTAATTTCGAATGCCGCCGATGGCTCCTTCCAGCCGCCGCACACGATAGTCCAGCTGCTGTATTTCGGCCATAAGCCTTGCCTTCTGCTCCTCCAGCGACCGGGCAAACTGTTCCCCGGGCTGAGCCTCGTCCAACATTTGAATGGATTTCTCCACTGTGAACCCATATTGCAGGAGCACCAGAAAGGCGTTAACCCGAAAAGCGTCCTCGCGGGTAAAATAGCGGTACCCATTTTCAGTTCGTTTTTCCTGAAAAAGGCCGTACTTTTCATAAAAGCGGATTTTGGACTTTGGCAACCCAACCATGGCGCAAAATTCGCTGATTTTATACATTTTTCCCTCTCCTTCTCCCCTTTTTAAATATTATAACGGGCTTTACATCTCATTGTCAACCTTACTGCGGGCCCCCCTTTCTCTTGCCTTTTCCCCCGTGAGGGCATATAATAATAGAAATTTATAAACGGGGTGCATTGCAAATGAAAAAACTGCTGCTGGTTATCGACTACCAGAACGACTTTGTCTCGGGCACGCTGGGCTTCCCCGGCGCCGAAGCACTGGACAGGCCCATTGCCGAAAAAATAAAGGCTTACCGCCAAGCCGGCGACCACATCGCCTTTACCATGGACACCCACGACTCCGACTATTCCGGCACGCAGGAAGGCCGTAAGCTGCCTGTTCCCCATTGCTTTGCCGAGACCGAAGGCTGGCAGCTCTATGGCGAAACGGCCGAGGCGGCCCGCCCTGAGGACATTCGCTTTCTAAAGCCCACCTTTCCCAGTCTGGAGCTGGCTAATTGGATTAGCACTCAAAACTATGACCACGTAGAGCTATGCGGGCTGGTATCATATATCTGCGTGCTCTCTAACGCGGTTATGGTCAAGGCCGCTCTGCCCGAAGCGGAAATTCTGGTGGACGCCCGCTGCACCGCCGGACCGGATGACGCTTTGACCGGCAAGGCTCTGGATATGATGGAATGCCTTCATGTCACAGTTATTAACCGCTGAAGCGTCTGAAAGGATTGGAAGGCATGAAGCAGCATATGAACTACACCATGCTCTGCGATTTTTATGAGCTTACCATGTCCAACGGCTATTTTAAAACCGGCATGATGGAACAGGTCTGCTATTTTGACGTGTTTTTCCGCAATGTGCCTGACGGCGGCGGTTTTGCCATTGCCGCCGGCTTGGAACAGGTCATTGACTATGTGCAGAACCTGTGCTTTGACGAGGACGACATTGCTTACCTGCGCGGCAAGGGCTGCTTCTGTGAGGAATTTCTCCGCTACCTTGCTTCCTTTCGGTTTCATGGTGACATTTGGGCCGTGCCCGAGGGCACTCCCATTTTTCCCGGTGAGCCCATTCTCACCGTACGGGCCAAGGCTATTGAGGCCCAGTTTATTGAAACTTACCTTCTGCTGACCATCAACCATCAGTCCCTGATTGCCACCAAATCCAACCGCATTGTCCGCGCCGCTCAGGGCCGTCCGGTTTCTGAGTTCGGCTCCCGCCGGGCTCAGGGGTCTGACGGTGCGGTGCTTGGGGCCAGAGCCTCCTATATCGCCGGCTGTACCGGAACCGCCTGCACCCTGGCCGACCAGCTCTACGGCGCTCCTGCCGGGGGCACCATGGCCCACTCCTGGGTGCAGATGTTTCCCGATGAGTACAGCGCCTTTAAAACCTACTGTGAGCTCTATCCCCACGCCAGCACGCTGCTGGTGGATACCTATAATGTCCTAAAGTCGGGCGTGCCCAACGCCATTCGGGTGTTTAAGGAGGTTCTGCTTTCCCAGGGGATTACCAACTGCGCCATTCGCCTAGACTCGGGGGATTTGACCTACCTCTCCCGCAAGGCGCGGAAAATGCTGGACGACGCGGGGCTTACAGACTGCAAAATTCTGGCCTCCAACTCCTTGGACGAATACATTATCCGTGACCTGCTGACCCAGGGAGCGTGCATCGACTCCTTCGGCGTGGGTGAGCGGCTGATTACCTCCAAGTCAGAGCCGGTGTTTGGCGGCGTGTACAAGCTCTCCGCCGTAGAGGACACGGCGGGCAACATTATTCCCAAAATCAAGGTGAGCGAAAACCCCAGTAAAATTACGAATCCTCACTTTAAGAAGGTCTATCGGCTCTTTGAAAACGAGAGCGGCAAGGCCATTGCCGACCTGATCTGCGTTTACGACGAAACACTGGACGTAACCCGTCCTCTGGAGCTGTTTGACCCGGTGGACACCTGGAAACGGAAAACCATCACAAACTTTACCGCCCGCGAGCTTCTGGTGCCCATCTTCCAGGACGGCAAGCTGGTGTATGAGTCCCCCACCATTGAGGAAATGCGCGCCTGGTGTGCCCGGCAGCTGGATCTCATGTGGGACGAGGTGAAGCGCTTTGAAAACCCGCACAATTACTATGTAGACCTCTCGCAAAAGCTGTGGGACATGAAACAGGCTCTGCTGAAAAAGGCAGGCCACTAAACCGGGGCAATTTTGCCTTTAATTTTCTACGTTCCCCTGCGGCTTGGGGCCGAAGCAGACCTCTTGCCTTTCGTTGTAACAAATAAAAATCGGAGCGGGAAATCCCCGCTCCGATTTTTATGCCTTTGTGAGAACCTCCGCAATTTCCAGCAGCATGCGCCGCTGGCGAGAGGTCATATGGCGATAGATTTCACCCAGCTCACGATCCAGATACTCTCCACGGCTGGCTGTCACTCCGGAAATGAGCTCCGGCAAGTCGCAGTCCAGTTCTATGGAAATTTCCGCAAGGGTATCTAAATTTACCTTAGTAACCCCGCGCTCAATCTGGCTGATATAGCCTACCGATACCGAAAGTGCCTCCGCCAGTGTTTCCTGGGTCTTGCCTTGCTTCCGGCGGCGGTCTTTAATCCGCCTGCCAATGGACGAATAATCTACTTTCATCTCATCACCTGAATTTAGTCTATAAGTTATGACTCTTTTTATACAGACAATTCAGGCTAAACATTAAGTTGTTAGTGTTGATTTTCTATCTTCCCTTATGGTAGTATAGTGCATATGACAACGTTCGACATTGGGAAGGAGCAATTATCCGCTATGAGCTATCTGGATCACCTGGCCGAACTTTTGCACTGCTGCTGCCTGTCCGACCTTCGTCTTTACTCCCTTACCTCTGTCGGTACCAAGCTGCTCTTGGAGGAGCCGGAACTTTATTCCTTGGAAGACTATACGGAGGCCGCCCAGTATCTGCTGGCCGACGGCAGCCGTACCTTTCAGACATCTGCCCAGGCCAAGGATGCCATTATCGAATATCTTCTTTCCCGCAAATAAAAATACTGTACCCAAACACATTCGAAGGACTTTTTTTGACACACAGCGAGCGCCCCATGCCGGGGCGCTCGTTTTTTATGTTTGCGGTAATCGCTGCTGCTCTAATTCGATGGTACGCTCCCGAAGAATCCTGGGGAAAAAATATAAAAACAGCAGCGTGGTCACCGTGCTGCACAGCAGGTCACAGACAGGCTCGGCAAAGAATGCGGCCTCGGCCGCAATTAGCATGGGCAGCGCCACAGTGCAGACCAGAAAAGTGCTCTTGCGGAACATGGAACAAAAAAGCGCCAGACGCAGGTGGCCCATAGCCGTGGTTTGATCCACCAGGGTGTACTGCACCGCCAGGGGAATAATCGCCAGGGTGAAAATTTTAATATACCGCACCGACCGGCCTGCCAGCATAGCGTCGGCGGTAAAGAGCCGGACAAAAAGCGGGGACAGAGTATAGGTAAATACTGTCATGAGGGCGGTAAAGACAAGGCAGATACCGACAATGCATTTCATTGCCTTTTTTATCCGCTCGGTCTTGCCCGCGCCGTAATTAAAGCTGACGATGGGCTGGGTGCCCGCCGTAATACCGCCCAGGGGCATAGTGATGATGCACATATAGCTCTGGACGATGGTACCGCAGGTGACCAGAATATCCCCCTCACCCGGGCCGCCGTATTTTTGCAGCATGGCGTTGAGGACGATTAAGAGCACGCTGTCGCTGGCAATAATGAGAAAGGGCGACAGGCCGAAGGTCATAATCCGCCTCATCACCGCCCACTGAAATCCGCCCCACCTCAGGCGCACGGGCATACTCCTGCGCAAAAGGGACAACAGCACAAACAGACAGGAGGCCATTTGGGCAATTACGGTGGCAATGGCGGCGCCCGCCACATCCATGTGAAAGACATAGATGAAGATGGGGTCCAGGATAATATTCAGCACCGCCCCCACCAGCACGGTAGCCATGCCCAGTCCGGGATAGCCTTGGCAGATGAGAAAGCTGTTCATACCGGTGGCCAGTAGGGCGAAAAAGGTACCGGCAGTATAAATGGTCAGGTAGGTGTTGGCATAGGGGAAGGTGTCCGCGCTTGCGCCAAACCACATGAGCAGCGGCTCCCGCCCCAGCAAAAACGCCGCCGTGAGCACACCGGAGAGCACCAGCAAAAGCAAAAAGCTGTTGCTAAGCACCCGCTGCGCCGCTTTGTGGTCCCCCTCCCCCATGCGCATGGCCATAATGGGCGAGCCGCCCAAACCCACCAGGCACGCAAAGGAGGACAGAAGGGTTACAATGGGTCCGCAGACCCCAACCCCCGCCAAGGCAATGGTGCCAATGTCCGGAATATTGCCGATGTACATGCGGTCGACAATGCTGTACAGCACATTAACCAGCTGGGCCAGCATGGTGGGGATGGCAAGGCGCAGCACCAGCGGCAGAACGGGGTCCTCCCCCAGGTTATTTTTCCGTTTCAAGTTTTATAAGCTCCTTTTCAAAACGACACACCGAGATATTATAAGCCCGGCGAGGTATTTCGTAAAGGGTCATTTTTTATTAGCACTCTATTGCAGAGAGTGCTAAAATTCACATTCCGTTCATGATTTTCAATGCGTGGCGCATTATACTAAGGACAAATATGATAGCCCTTTGAAAGGATGTGTTTCTATGAACATGCAGAAATTTACCCAGAAATCCCTGGAGGCGGTGCAGAGCGCCCAGACCATTGCTCAGGAGTACGGCAATCAGCAGATTGAGCAGCCCCATTTGCTCTACGCTCTGGTCTCCGCTGAAAACGGCCTTGTGCCACAGCTTCTGACCAAAATGGGCCTGACCCTTCCCTCCTTTGCCGCCGCTGTGAAGCGCGAGGCAGAAAAGCTCCCCCGCGTCTCCGGCTCGGGGCGGGAGCAGGGCAAGGTCTACATCGCCGCCGACGTGGACAAAACCCTTAACCAAGCCGAGAAAACCGCCGAGAGCATGAAGGACGAGTACGTCTCGGTGGAGCACCTTCTTCTGGCACTGACCGAGACGGCAAACTCCGCCCTGAAAGCCCTGTTCCAGACCTACAACGTCACCAAGGAGGGTATTTTAAAGGCACTCTCCACGGTGCGTGGCAGCCAGCGGGTAACCTCAGACAATCCAGAGGAGACCTACGACGCGCTGAAAAAGTACGGCACCGACCTGGTGGAGCGGGCGCGGCAGAACAAGCTCGACCCGGTCATCGGCCGGGACGATGAAATCCGCAACGTCATTCGCATTCTCTCCCGCAAGACCAAAAATAACCCCGTCCTGATCGGCGAGCCCGGCGTGGGCAAAACCGCCATTGCCGAGGGGCTGGCACAGCGCATTGTCAAGGGCGACGTGCCGGTGAGCCTTCAGGACAAGACCGTCTTTTCTCTGGACATGGGGGCGCTGATTGCAGGCGCCAAGTACCGCGGCGAGTTTGAGGAGCGTTTAAAGGCCGTTCTGGGCGAGGTCAAGAAGTCCGAAGGGCGCATTCTCCTGTTCATTGACGAACTGCACACCATCGTGGGCGCGGGCAAAACCGAGGGCGCCATGGACGCAGGCAACCTGTTAAAGCCCCTGCTGGCCCGGGGTGAGCTTCACTGTATCGGCGCCACCACCCTGAACGAATACCGCCAGTATGTTGAAAAGGACGCAGCCTTGGAGCGCCGCTTCCAGCCCGTTCAGGTAAACGAGCCCTCCGTGGAGGACACTATCGCTATCCTCCGCGGCCTGAAAGAGCGGTACGAAATCTATCACGGGGTCAAAATTACCGACGGCGCCATTATCGCCGCCGCCACCCTGTCTAACCGCTATATCACCGACCGCTTTCTCCCCGACAAGGCCATTGACCTCATTGACGAGGCCTGTGCCATGATTCGCACCGAAATCGACAGTATGCCCACCGAGCTGGACGTTATTTCCCGTAAAATTATTCAGCACGAGATTGAGGAGGCCGCACTCAAGAAGGAAACCGACAAACTCTCCAAGGAGCATTTGGCGGACATCCAAAAGGAGCTCTCCGACATGCGGGAGGAATTCAAGGCCAAAAAAGCCCAGTGGGAGAACGAGAAGAACGCCATCGGTAAGGTGCAAAAGCTTCGTGAGGAGCTGGAAAGCGCCAACGCCGAGCTGGAAAAGGCTCAGCGCGCCTATGATTTGGAAAAGGCCGCACAGCTCCAGTACGGCAGGATTCCAGAGCTTCAGAAGGCACTGGACGCTGAGGAGGGCAAACCCCATGAGAGCCATGAAAACACCCTGCTTCGTGACAAGGTGACCGACGAGGAAATTGCCCGCATCATCGAGCGGTGGACGGGTATTCCCGTGGCAAGGCTGGTGGAGGGCGAGCGGGAAAAGCTCCTGCATTTGGAGGACATCCTTCACAAGCGGGTAGTGGGTCAGGACGAGGCGGTGCGTCTGGTCAGCGAGGCCATCCTCCGCTCCCGCGCGGGCATCGCCGACCCGGATAAGCCCATCGGTTCCTTCCTGTTCCTGGGCCCCACCGGTGTGGGTAAAACCGAGCTTGCCAAAACCCTGGCCGAGGCTCTTTTTGACAGCGAACGCAACCTGGTACGCATTGATATGTCGGAGTATATGGAGAAGTTTTCTGTCTCCCGCCTGATTGGAGCCCCTCCCGGCTATGTAGGGTACGAAGAGGGCGGCCAGCTCACCGAGTCCGTACGGCGCAAGCCTTACAGCGTCATCCTTTTTGATGAGGTGGAGAAGGCTCACCCCGACGTGTTTAACGTATTACTCCAAGTATTGGATGATGGCCGTATTACAGATAGTCAAGGCCGAACAGTGGATTTTAAGAACACCGTCATTATTCTCACGTCCAACCTGGGCAGTCAGTATTTGCTGGACGGTATTGACGCTGACGGCGAAATTACCGAGGATGCCAAGGCGCAGGTTGAGACCCTTTTAAAGCACTCCTTCCGTCCGGAGTTTCTGAATCGGCTGGACGAAATTGTGTTCTACAAGCCGCTGACCAAGGGGAACATTACCCACATCATCGACCTGCTGGTGACCGACCTCAACCGGCGTCTGGCAGGTAAGCAGATTGCGGTGACTCTCTCCCCCGCCGCCAAGGACTTTATTGTGGACGCCGCCTACGACCCTCTCTACGGCGCGCGCCCACTCCGCCGCTACGTCCAGCACAGCGTGGAAACCTTGATTGGACGCAGGATTATCGCAGGTGATGTCTCCGAGGGGGATCAGCTCACGGTAAATGTGAAAGACGGAGAATTGATTGTGGAGTAAGCATTTTAAAAGGGCTTTGGTATGGTGTAAACCATACCAAAGCCCTTTCAGCTTGTCAAAAAATTTTTTTGTTTAACTCGTGCAAGAAACGCCACTGTGCCCATCATAGTGCGGCAACAGCCACTAAGGTATAGCAATGGAGAAGCACCGACGGCGGCATTGTCTGCACCAAGGAAAACGCAACTACCGCGGGTATGGGTGCTACCCTTGCCGACGGGCGGTAGCCAAAGTCCTACCGGGCGCAGACTATGCCGAGCAAGTAACGAATGGAAAGTAGGCCCCCGGAGGGTGACAAGATGACAATGAGATAGAGACGAACGTGGGAGGACCGGGGATGCGGATTGCCACCTCAGTGTGCGCACTGGTTCGCAATGACGGGGGCAGGGAAACGACGACCCGGATTTTCGTCCCCCGTCCCCCGTCATTGCGAGGAGCGGAGCGACGTGGCAATCCGTATTTCCGGTCTTTCTACGATTGTCTCTCTCTTACTGCTACCTTGTCACCCTACGGAGTGGCGTGAAGCTGGTTTATGCAGTTGCGACAGATGGATTTATCTTTAAAGGTTATAATGTCAGTGGTGCTGTTGCAAAAAATACAGGCGGGGTGGTGCTTTTTCAGCAAAATGGTAGAGCCGTCTACACAAATTTCCAGACTGTCCTTTTCCTCGATATCCAGTGTACGTCTTAGCTCAATGGGTAAAACAATCCGCCCCAATTCGTCTATTTTTCGAACCATGCCGATTGATTTCATGCTTTATTCCCCTTCCGTTTTTTCCATTTTACGGCATTTTTTATTTTTTGTCAATTTGTTTCTAATATAACATTATTTATATTATCGATAATTGATTTTTTCATATTTGCTTGAGGGTATAATAATATCTAAGAAAAAATGAGGTGACGCCGGTGACCGTAGGGGAAAAGCTACAAGAACTGATTGATTGGAACAGCACCAGCCAAACAAAATTGGCCCAAGTAACCGGCATATCGCAAAGCACTATCAGCGAGTATACCCGTGACACCCGGGAACCCTCGCTGGAGGCTTTAAGAAAGCTTGCAGCTGCGTTGGATGTGTCTGTTTGGACAATTATAAACGGCGAACCTCTGGCAATTACTCCTTTGGAAATTACCGAGGACGAATGCCGGGTGGTTGCCGCCTACCGCTCCCTTTCCGTGCCCGGCCGAGAGCTGGTTCACCAGACCTTGCGCACCCTGATCAGGCAGAGTTAAAAAATTTCTCTTGACAAATGCCCACCTTCCTGCATATACTGTGGATAAGTTAAAACAGAAACCGATGACGAAGATGAGTACCCCGGTGACGACGCTTCAAAGAGAGCTGTGGATGGTGAAATCACGGCAGGCAGCGACTGGGCGAATGGACTTCTGAGGGCGATGCGAACGGCCTTGCGGCTTAGTAGCCAGACGGGGACTCCACCCGTTACCAGGGGAGCGCGCGTTGCAAGACGCGGGAAATTGAGTGGGCGTTTTTTTAACGTCAATCCGGGTGGTACCGCAGAGGAGTTGTCCTTTGTCCCAGAAAAGAAATTTTTGGGGACGAAGGGCGTTTTTTTATACCCTTTTCCCCGCGAAAGGGAGCATACACCATGAATAAAATTCCTCACAAACTCTATCTCACCGAAGACCAGATGCCCAAGGCATGGTATAACCTTCGCGCCGACATGAAGGAGCAGCCCGATCCCCTCTTAAATCCCGGCACCCTCCAGCCCGCCACAGAGGAGGAGCTTTACCCCATCTTCTGCAAGGAGCTGGCACACCAGGAGCTGGACGGCTCCACCCGCTACATCGACATTCCCGAGGAAGTGCTGGAAATCTACAAAATGTACCGTCCCGCCCCCATCATCCGGGCCTATGACCTGGAAAAGACCCTGGGTACTCCCGCTAAAATCTACTACAAGTATGAGGGCAACAATACCTCCGGCAGCCACAAGCTAAACTCCGCCGTGGCACAGGCCTACTACGCCAAGGAGCAGGGCGTGAAACGCCTGACCACCGAGACGGGCGCAGGCCAGTGGGGCACTGCTCTTTCGGTTGCCTGCGGTTACTTCGGCATTGACCTGGATGTATTTATGGTTAAGTGCTCCTATGAGCAGAAGCCCTTCCGCCGTGCCGTGATGAACGTCTTTGGCGGCAATGTGACCCCCTCCCCCTCCATGAATACCGAGGTGGGACGCAAGATTCTCGCGGAGAATCCCGGCACCACTGGCAGCCTTGGCTGCGCTATTTCCGAGGCAGTGGAGGCCGCCGTCAAGGGTGACAACGCCCGCTATGTGCTGGGCAGCGTCCTTAACCAGGTGCTCCTTCACCAGTCCATTATCGGTCTGGAGAGCAAAATTGCCTTAGAGCAGCTGGGCGAATACCCCGACGTGGTGGTGGGCTGCGCCGGCGGCGGCTCCAATCTGGGCGGCCTGATTTCTCCCTTTATGCAGGATAAGCTGCTGGGCAAAAAGAACCCCCGCATTGTGGCGGTAGAGCCCGCCTCCTGCCCCTCCCTGACCCGTGGCAAGTACGCCTACGACTTCTGCGACACGGGCAAGGTCACACCCCTGGCCCGCATGTACACCCTGGGCAGCGGCTTTATCCCCTCTGCCAGCCACGCCGGCGGCCTGCGCTATCACGGCATGAGCCCCGTCCTCTCCAAGCTCTACCATGACGGCTACATGGAAGCCGTCAGCTACAAGCAGACCGAGGTATTTGAGGCCGCCCTCCTCTTTGCAAGACGTGAGACGATCCTCCCCGCCCCCGAGTCCGCCCACGCCATCAAGGGCGCCATTGACGAGGCTCTTAAATGCAAGGAAACCGGCGAGGCTAAAACCATTCTCTTTGGTCTCACCGGTACCGGCTACTTTGACATGAAGGCCTATGACGCCTATCTGGACGGCTCCATGGGCGACTACATCCCCACGGAGGAGGACTTGCAGAAGGGCTTCGCCTCCCTGCCCGATATCCCCCAGAACAAGGGGATTTAAGGAACCTCTTATTAAATCCTACTAAATCCCACATAAAAAAGCTGGTAGACACTTTCGTGTCTACCAGCTTTTTTATGTGGCTGCCCACTTGTTTAAGTGGCGGCTTCTATTTTTCAGATATGGGGGATACGCT
>CAZDDZ010000039.1:0-21525 GCA_964504285.1 uncultured Pseudoflavonifractor sp. | reverse complement strand
ATTACCCTGCTTCCGGTAGGAAAAATCCGACCTTTTGCAAAGCGTAAAAAAACGCAGAAATACGCTGATTCGCAAAGCAAAGATGTTGTAATCCCACACAAGTTTAGGCTATTTTTTGGGGGACCGGTGCGTTTTGGTGCTGCATAATTTTGAACATGTGTATGATATTAATCCTTACTACAACGACAGGTAGTCTTAATAAGATACTCTATTTTTTTTTTTTTGTCAACGGCTGAAATTTATAAATTAGGACAATTCACATTTCCCACCCACTTGTTGACGGGCTCTGTGCAGTCTGATATACTGACTTCACCACAATGAAGTTGACTATTATGAATCGGTTTGCCGTTTTTATTCTGCCCTGTTTATACTGCCCCCTATGGCTGCCTGCACTCCTAGCACCACCGCAGAGAAATACAACGATTCCTTCCGCTCCCCTGCCCGCTCCCAAGTCACCGCCGTTCCCCTCGCCTTCTCTTTGAACGAAAACAGCGAGTAGGTAGGCTATGCCTACGCCGGATTCGCAATATGTAGGCGGCTTTATTCCCTTTGTAAAGAATCGGCGCATGCCAAAAGGCCTGCAAGCTGGATATTTTAACTTATAAATCTTTAACAAGCCCCGAGTGCAGTTGCTGTGGTGACTGCAAGGTTGCCTGTCTGCACAAGGCTATTTGCAGTTTCTTTTTCAAGGCAAAAAGCAAGTGATTTCCCCTTGTTCTTCCCGCCCTTTCGAGGTATAATATTTAAGTTGATTTTTTAGAAGGAGGGGGAACGCATGGCACAGTACGGATTTATACATGACAAGCTGGACGTGAAGCTGCTGGTGCTCTACATCCTCTCTCGGGCCGCCGGACCGGTGGACAGGGACACACTGATTGACCTGACCATGGTGGATGACGGCGTGGACTACTTCACCTTTATGGAGGTTCTCTCCGAGCTGGAGGATTCCGGCCACCTTACTCTTGCAGAGGAGCGATATGCCATTACTGATAAGGGGCATAAAAACAGCGCGGTTTGTGAGAGCAGTCTCCCCTACTCGGTCAAGCGCAAGGCTATGCGTAAGCTGGCTGGTGTCAATGCTGCTCTGCGGCGGGACGCGCAGGTGCGCTCCGAGGTAATCTCACGCCCCGACGGTTCCTATACCCTTCGCCTGACCCTGGACGATGAGGACGCAAATCTTCTTACCGTGGAACTGCTAGCTCCTAGCAGCGAGCAGGCAGAACAGTTGGGCGAGAATTTCCGTAAGCGTCCCGAGCAGGTGTACAACGGCATTTTAGATGTGCTCATTGATCAAAGCGGCAAGGAGGGCGACGGCTGATATGTCCGAGCCTGTACTGTTTGGATTTCCTATTTCCATGCTTTTTCTATACTTTGTTTTTTACTCCTTTTTGGGCTGGATCATGGAGACCACCTACTGCTCTATTCTGGAAAAACGGTTTGTGGCCCGCGGTTTTCTTTACGGTCCCATCTGCCCCATCTACGGGGTGGGCGTATTGATGATGATTTGCTGGTTTGCTCCGCTCAAGGGTAATCCGCTGGTGTTCTATGTGGTGGCTACCCTGTGCATGTCTACCTGGGAGTATCTGGTCGGTTGGTTTTTAGAAACCACAACTCACATTAAATACTGGGATTACAGCATGTTCCGATTTAACCTCCATGGGCGCATCTGTCTGCACATTTGTCTAATTTGGGGCGTGCTGGCCTATGTGGTTATTTTCTTTATTCACCCACCCATTGAGCGGCTGTTTGCCCTTCTCTCCCCCACCGCCCAGCATGTGGCAGTGATTGCCCTTTTGGTGGTATTAATTGTCGATGCTGCTGCTACCATCCACGAGTTGGCTCTGGTCTCCCGCATGATGCGCAAGGTAAGCGAGACAGGCGACGAGCTGCGGCTTCAATTGGCCTTGGGCAAGGCTGAGCTATCCGACAGACTGGACGAAGCGAAGGACACTATCGCGGATCGTCTCGATGACATGAAAGACGCCATTACCGACAAGCTGGTAGATGCAAAAGAAATGCTGGTGGCTGCCAAAGATACCTCTGCCACCGAGCACGCCGAACATCTGCGGGCCAAGTATGACGAACTGCTCGACAAGGCCGAGCGAGCCAGCCGCCATCTGCGGTACAGTTACCGGGGTATGAGCTCCAAGCGCCACTCCCGCGCCCTCTCCGCTGTGTCTGAGGCCAGCCGCCGCTATCAGGCTGAGCGGAGGGCAAAGAAAGGCAAAAAGAATGCTCAGAATAGTAAAACAAGCAAAAAGTGAGCCTCTTTGGCTGCCCTCCAATATGGATGTTTTTAAGGCATCACCGTTTTATCAACGGTGATGCCTTATTTCTTGTTATGCCCATACTCTTACTTGTTCAATTTTTCTGGGCTTTCAATATAGATCGAGATTTCTCCGCATTGTGAGCAAATGGCAACTTTGGGTTTTCCAATTCTATCTGCAAAAATTTTTTCACTGCTTGCAATAGTTATACCATATCCTGCACCTTGTACCTTAATGTCACAATTCTCAATCATTTCGGTTTGACACCTGACACACTTTCTCATAACGCTTCCTCCCCTTTGTCTTCCTTTTACATCAGTGGCGCAAACACTCTGAGTACCGCCCATAGAAGCCGGCGGGGACGGGCATGTTCGCGGCATTGCTCTAATGTAACCTCTTGGCACTGCTTTTGCGTGACAAGAAAATCATTTCGCACGGCCAGCACGGTAGGGTCACCACAGAGCCACACACCGTCCTCAAAGTGAAGAAACATACTGCGGTAGTCCATGTTCACACTGCCCACCGTGGCATAGAGATCGTCCACCGCGAAGCTCTTGCCGTGGACGAAGCCTGGGGTATACTCAAAAATGCGCACCCCCGCCTCTAGCAGCGGCTCATAATGGGCGCGAGTCATTTCAAACACCGTCTTCTTGTCCGGAATGTGGGGCGTCATAATACGCACATCCACGCCGGACTTTGCGGCATTGCGCAACGCCGCGTTTACCGTGTCGGAAACAATGAGATAAGGCGTGGTAATGTACACATAGCGGCGGGCCTTGGTGATGAGATTTAAATAGACGGTCTCGCCTACCGGCTCGCCGTCCAAGGGGCTGTCAGTGTAGGGCTGCACCCAGCCGGGAGCATCGTATACCTCATGGGGCAGGCGGAGCGGTCTGAAGGTACTGTAATCCTCCTCCACACCACGGATATAGTCCCACATGGAGAGAAACATGATGACCATGCTCCACACCGCTTCCCCCCGCAAGAAGATTGCCGAATCCTTCCAATGACCAAAACGTTCCTTCCGGTTGACGTACTCATCCGCCAGATTGATACCGCCGGTAAAGGCGGCCTTACCGTCAATGATGCAGAATTTACGATGATCCCGGTTATTTAGGCGCACTGACAGTACAGGGATAAAGGGGTTAAAGACACAACATTGGATCCCCTTGGCCTCCAGCGTCTTTTCATAGTTCTGGGGCAGGGTATACAGGCAGCCCACATCATCGTAAATGACCCGTACGTCAATCCCCGCCTTCGCCTTCGCCTCCAGAATTTCCAATACGGAGTCCCACATTACGCCGGGAGCAATGATGAAATACTCCAGAAAAATGTATTTCTCCGCCTGACGCAGCTCCTCAAGCATACGGGGAAAAGCATCGTCCCCCAGTTTAAAATATTCGGTGACAGTATTACGGTAGAGAGGACAGTGGGCGTATTTTTCCAGATAGCGGGACTGATTAACCGCATCCTCCCCCACGGGAGCCAAAAGCTCAGCCTTAAAGTCCGGAGTCAGCGCATTGATCATGCGCCTGTCCATGACCCGCATCTTCCGCTGTACTCGCCGGGACAGGCGGTTGCCGCCAAAGGCCAGATAGACCACGCCGCCAAAGACCGGAAACAGCAAAACGGGGATAAGCCAGGCGATTTTATACCCCGGGTCGCCGCGGCTGCCCACAATGGCCAGCACCACCACCACGGACAGTGCGATGCAGAACCAGTAAAAGACGGTATAGTAGAAGGAAAAGCGCTCCATAAGCACCACGACCACACCCATCTGTATTAGCAGCAGCATTGCCACCAAGGTGGTGCGGTGAAGGAGCACCGAGGCCAGCTTTTTTAAGGGGTTCATATACAGGCCTCCCTTTCATCGGTAAACGAAGTTGAGCAAAAGAATACTGCCCCAAAACGTTATTTGATTACCACGTTGTCTTCCCCCAGCAGTTCCTTCAGCTCTTTAATCAGCAGGGGGTGCGACTGGCAGGGCATAGGCGCCGACCAAACTTGGGTATCCATAAATTTTGCCTTAAAGGGCTCCTGCCCGGGAAACATGTCCAAAATCAGCTGCACCTTACGCCAACGTGGGTCGTCGGCACTATCCAAACGGGCAAAGAGCTTCTTGGGCGCATCTCCCCCTTCCTCCGGCGGTGGCGGAGGCGGCGGGGCGATTCCTCCCTGCCCCAGCGGTCGAACGGAGTCCACCATCAGCTGGGGCGCTTTTTCGTCCCGCACGGATATTTTACCCTGGACAAGGATGGGGGTATTCTCCTTAATATAGCTGCCGCTCTCCCCCAGCACTCGGGAAAAGACCAGCATTTCTATACTGCCGGTATCGTCCTCCAGCGTGACGTAGGCCATCAGGGTGTTATTCCTTGTGGTCTTGGTCTTGGAGGCGGTCACCACGCCCACCAGGGTGATCCGCTGGCCGTCCTGATATTCGGTGGCGCCATCCTCCTGCGCAAAGTCGGCCAGAATAGCCCCGATGGGGGCTGCCCGCCAGCGGCGTGCCTCCTCCCGATACTCATCCATGGGGTGACCGGTGAGGTACAGGCCGGTGGTCTCCTTTTCCATGGTCATCAGCTCTTTGGGACTAAATTCTGGAATATTGGGCAGGTTCATGGGGGGCGGCGGGGGCGGGGTCTCACCGTCACCGCCAAAAAGATCCAGCTGGCCCGCCAGACTGCTCTTGCGGTTCTGGACCGCCGAGTCTACCACCTGAGCATACACCTGCAAAAGCTGAGAGCGGTAGACGCCCATATTATCAAAGGCTCCGCAGCGAATGAGGCTCTCCAGTACACGCTTATTGAGGTCGGCATCCAGCATTCGTTGGGCAAAGTCGGGGAAGGAGGTAAAAAGGCCGTGACGCTCCCGCTCCTGAAGCACAGCGTTAATAAAGCCCCAGCCCACTCCTTTTATGGCTGCCATACCAAAGCGAAGGTTGTCTCCCACCACGGTAAAGGACGCGCCCGACTCGTTGATGTCGGGTGGCAGAAGGGCAATGCCGCAGTCCTTGCACTCGGCGATATACTCGGCGACCTTCTCGCTGGAATCCAGCACCGAGGTGAGCAGCGCGGCCATATACTCCCGGGTATAGTGGCACTTGAAGTAGGCGGTCTGGTAGGCCACCACGGCATAGCAGACCGCGTGGGCCTTGTTAAACGCATAGTTTGCAAAATCGTAGATCTCATCGTAAATGTCCTCGCCCACCTGCTCGGGTACACCGTTGGCAATACAGCCACAGATACCCCGCGACTGGTCGCCATGGACAAAGGCATGTCTCTCCTTCTCGATCTGCGCCTTCTTTTTCTTAGAAATGGCCCGGCGCACCATGTCGGCCTGTCCGAGGGAGAAGCCGCCCAGGCGGCGAAAGATTTCAATGACCTGCTCCTGGTAGACAATGCAGCCATAGGTAACCGACAGAATCGACTCCAGCAGCGGGTGCTTGTACTTAATTTTCTTGGGACTCTGCTTGCAGGCGATAAACCGTGGGATAGAGTCCATGGGGCCGGGACGGTAGAGGGCAATAATAGCGGTAATATCCTCAATATTCTGCGGCTTTAACCCAACGCAAACACCGGTCATGCCAGCCGACTCCATCTGGAACACCCCCGAGGTGCGCCCATCTGAAAGCATTTTGAAAACCTCGGGGTCGTTATCCGGAATGTCCGCCAAATTAAAATCCGGCAAACGCTTGCGTACCAGCTTCACTGCGTCATCCAGTACCGTGAGGTTCCGCAGCCCTAAAAAGTCCATTTTGAGAAGCCCCAGCTCCTCCAGTGTGGTCATAACGAACTGGGTGACCACCGATTCATCATTTTTAGCCAGTGGGACATACTCATGTACCGGCCGTTTGGTAATTACCACACCGGCGGCGTGGGTGGAGGCATGGCGAGGCATTCCCTCGATGGCCTTGGCGGTATCGATGAGCGTGTGCACCTGGGGATTGCTCTCATAGTTCTCCCGCAGTGGCTTGGAGAGCTTGAGCGCGTCGTCCAGGGTCATGTGGATCGCAAAGGGAATTTGCTTGGCTACCACGTCCACATCGGCATAGGGGATATTGAGGGCACGGCCTACGTCACGCACCGCCCCCTTGGCTGCCATGGTACCGAAGGTAACAATCTGCGCCACATGGTCGTGACCGTACTTCTTCTGCACATAGTCAATCACCTCGCCCCGGCGGCGAATGCAGAAGTCAATGTCAATATCGGGCATGGTGACACGCTCGGGGTTCAAAAACCGCTCGAAAAAGAGGCTGTACTTCATGGGGTCAATATCCGTAATATTTAGGCAGTAGGACACCATGCTTCCTGCTGCCGAGCCGCGGCCGGGGCCAACGGGTATATCGTTATTTTTGGCGTACCCGATAAAGTCTGAGGTGATGAGGAAGTAGTCCACAAAGCCCATTTGACGAATGACATCCATCTCGTACTCCAGCTGCTGCTTGTACGCCTCGCTCCCCTGGGGGTAACGCCACTGAAATCCCTTCCTGCACAGGTGCTCGAAGTAGGCGTCCGGGTCGCTCCACCCGTCAGGAAGCTTAAACTCGGGCAGGTGGTATTTGCCAAATTCAAACTCCAGATTGCACATATCGGCAATCTTAGCTGTGTTGGAAATAGCCTCCGGCCAGTCAGGGAACAGGGCGGCCATTTCCGCCTCGCTCTTTACATAAAGGGTGTCAGTCTCCATGCGCAGACGGTTGGGGTCGTCCACCGTTTTGCCCATCTGAATGCACATGAGGGTGTCCTGCATGGCAGCATCCTCTTTGCGGATATAGTGGCAGTCATTGGTGACCACCAGCGGAATACCGGTCTCCTTGTGGAGCTTGATGATCCCCCGGGCAATCTCCCCGTCTTGGGGCAGCTGATGATCCTGAAGCTCTAAATAATAGCTGTCGGCACCGAAATGAGCCTGCATTTCCAAGGCCGCGGCCTTGGCTGCCTCATAGTCGCCACTCAGCAGCAGCCGAGGAATTTCCCCTGACTGGCAGGCCGACAGGGCAATTAATCCCTCGCAGTGCTCGAATAAAAGAGCCTTGTCAATGCGGGGCTTTATGTAAAAGCCCTCCAAAAAGGCGCAGGAATCCAGATAGCAGAGATTGCGATAGCCCACCTCGTTCTTGCAAAGTAAAATCAGGTGGCGGGCCTCGGCGTCCAGCTCGTGCACCCGGTCGGTCCGTCCCCGCGGCGCCACATAGACCTCGCACCCGATGATGGGCTTTACTCCCTCAGCCTTGGCGGCACGGTAGAAGTCCACCACGCCGTACATGACCCCATGGTCAGTGATGGCCACGGCCTCTTGCCCCAGCTCCTTAACATACTTCATTAGGTCAGTGATACGGCACGCCCCGTCCAGCAGGGAGAACTCGGTATGGGTATGTAAGTGGACGAAGGACATAGCTTTCACCTCTAAGTTAAATTTCTTGTGTACGGATATATATGAATGAATTACACCAGCTCAATGGCCGTTCCGCACTTGGGGCAACGGCGGCCGCCTTGGAGATCCTTACGCACCTCCAGCTCTCGCAGAAGTACCTTGCCGCACTTAGGGCAGCGGAGCTTATATACCGCCAGCACGAGGCTGGCCCCCACCAGAGCCGGGGCTACAATCATGGGCCAAAGGCTGTCCCTCGCGGCAAAGAGAATTAGAATCCCGATGATGCAGCACACGTAGAGCTGGGTGCGCCAGATTTTCTGAATCGGCATATTTACACCTCTTGGAGCATGGCGGAGCAGTGGGGGCATTTCACCATTCCCGCAACATCGGCGCCGCCGCTAAACATGCGGCGATTGAGGGAAAGACCGCACTTGGGGCAGCGGTAGTTGCGCCACAGGAGGATACCGCTGACAACCTCAATGACCATACCCGCAATAATCATAACGCACCCCGGCACAAATTTCCCGGTGGAAAGCACAAAACCGCCGCCCACCAGCAACACCAAAAGCATTGCCCAAGCAATTACAAATTGTACCCGCCAGATTTTTTTCACTTCCATAAGACAGTTCTCCTTTTCACGATGGGCCAATGAGGGCGTCGGCCCCTACAAAATAACGCTGCGTCTTATTGCTTTGCCAGTTCCATAATTTTACGCAGGCGGTGGTTTAAGCAGGATTTTGTTACGGGCGGATCGCACAGCTCCGCCAGTTGGGTCAGCGTCAGCTCCGGGTGGGCCACCCGCAGGTCAATGGTCTCCTTCAGCTTGTCCGGAAGCTCTTGCAGCATCCCCCGCGCCTCCAGTCGGTGGATGGCCTCAATCTGCTCCTGGGCAGCATCTACCGCCTTATCCAGATTGGCCGCGTCGCAGTTGACCCGGCGGTTAACGCTCCCCCGCAGATTTTTCTCCACCTTGGCGTTCATCAGCTCCATGGCGGCCACCGGCGCACCCAGCGCGGTGAGGAAATCCTCGATGTACTCGCTCTGCTTAAAATAGGTCATGTAGTTGGATTTGCGGGTGGTCTCCTTAGGGGAGAACCCCGCCTCCAGCAGAAGTGCCGTCAGCTCCCGGCTGACGTTATAGTGAGAGGTAACCAGTTCCAGGTGATAGCGCTTCTGCGGATCGGTCACCGAGCCGCCGGCCAGAAATGCTCCCCGGAAGAATGCGGTACGGCAGTGCTCCTCCTCCAAAACAGCGAAGTTAATGTGGTGGGCCAAGCTTTCAAGCGGGTCGTAGCCATACACGTCACGAATGACCGACAGCTTCCATGGGTCACTGACCACAAAAGTCCGCTTTCCCTCTCCCCCGCCGGAAATACTGTCAAACTCCAGCTGGAATGCCTTTTTAAACAAGACGGGCAGACGGGCGGCAAGATCGGGGCTTTCGGTAATGATTCGTGCCTCCCGGGTAGAAAAGCTGTTACAAAACAAGAGGATACCGTAAGCCTCCGCCTGGGCGCAGCACTTGCGGGAAACAGGCTGGCGGCAAAGCTCCGCCTTAGTGTCGCTGGAAAAGGACATGCTATCCCCCCTAAAAAAATAACAAATAAAAAGCCAAAAAGCGGTGGTTGGCTTGGTGCCCGGCAAGGCTATGGCAAACACCAAATCGCTTTTTCATTTTCCCCTCAAAATACCTTGGTCTCTGCGCGCTCCTCATAAATTTCCATAATGGCGGCAGAAAGGCGGGCGATGGAGTGGCGGGCATAGTTTTGGGTTTCGGAGGCCAGTGGACGGGTGACCAGCTCCACTCCCATGGTCTCAATGGCGTTCTTATCCACTACAATAGGGGCCGCGTCCTCCTCCCGATAGCGCTCCAGCAGGCTGGTGCGCACTGGTGCGGAATTGCAAAGGCAGAGATCAACAAGCCCCGGTCCGGAGTGGCGAAGCAGGGCGGCAACATGTTCGGAGGCCGTCATGCTCTCGGTCTCACCGTCCTGAGTCATAATATTGCAGATGTAAAGCTTAACCCCCTGGGCGGCGCAAATGGCCTGTGCCACACCGTCCACCAGCAGGTTGGGAATAACGCTGGTGTACAGGCTGCCCGGCCCCAGGAGAATGAGGTCGGCCTCGGCAATGGCTTTGAGCGCCTCGGGCAGAGCAGGCGGGTTTTCAGGCAGAAGGCGCACCTTCGTAATACGGCAATCCTGCTCCTTCTTGAACTTAAAAATTTTGGACTCCCCGATAACCGAGGTGCCGTTTTCAAAGGTAGCCTCCAGCTGTACATCCTCATTGGTCACCGGAAGCACCCGGCCTGTGATGGCCAGAACCTCGCTCATGCGGGTGACCGCCTGGTCAAAGGAGGGTGAAATACCGTTGAGGGCAGCTAAAATCAGATTACCGAAGGACTGGCCGGCCAAACTGCCCGAGCCCTTGGGAAAACGGTAGGACAACAGCTCACCCATGACCGGCTCCACGTTGGCCAAGGCCTCCATGCAGTGGCGGATGTCCCCCGGAGGGGGCATCCCTAAGTCCTGCCGCAGCACACCGGAACCGCCGCCGTCATCGGCCACAGTGACAATGGCAGTTAAGTTTTTTGTGTACGCTTTCAGTCCGCGCAGCATGGTGGAAAGGCCTGTCCCGCCGCCAATTGCAACAATTTTCGGCCCAAACTCCCATCTCCGGTCGGTATGGCTATACGGCTCCGTCATAAAAACACCCCTATGTGTAAGAAAAGTGAAGAAAGAAAAAGTTAAAATGCGGGTTATCTCGGTGGTGGCTACCCTCGGATGACAAAGTACAACACGGTTTTTTAGGCACGTTGACTCTATGCCTGTATACCCCGATTCCTTTTTCTCTTTTCCCTGTTCATTTCCTACGCTCTCGTCATATCCCTGTGGTTTTCGCTGGACTGGTATCCCTTCTGACGAATAAAGTCGGCCAGGGCACGAGTGAGAGCCACGCTTCTATGCTGGCCGCCGGTACAGCCGATGGCGATGACCAGCACGCTCTTCCCCTCCTCCACATAGCGGGGCAGGAGAAAGTTCATCATATGCTCCAAGTGTGTCATAAAATCCCGGGTCTGCTGGTAGCCGAATACAAAGGAGGAGACACCCTCGTCCAGCCCGGTCTGGGGCCGCAGCTCTGCAATATAATAGGGGTTGGGCAAAAAACGCACGTCAAATACCAAATCGGCTTCCATTGGGATGCCGTACTTAAAGCCGAAGGAGATGACGTTTACGCTCATAGCCGGGGGCGCCCCCTCGGGGGCAAAGAGCCGCTGCACTTCTCCCCGCAGCTTAGCGCTGGAGAAGGTAGATGTGTCAATGATATACTCCGCCCGCTGACGCACCGGCTCCAGCATGGTCTTCTCCCGCTCGGCGGCCTCGGCCAGAGAGCGCCCCCCCTCTGCCAGGGGGTGACTTCTCCGGGTTTCCTTATATCGGGTGATGATGGTCTGAACATTGGCTTCTACAAAGAGTATTTTGTACCGGCAGCCCATGGAATGAAGGGTAGCGAGCGCCTCAAACAAGCCGTCGAATGTCCGCCCGCCCCGCACGTCGGTCACCAGCGCCACCCGGTCGTACTTGCCGCCCCCCGCCATGCACAGCTCGGCAAACTTGGGAATCAGAGGGGCGGGCAGATTATCGACCACATAAAAGCCCATGTCCTCCATTGCAGAGGCCGCCTTACTCTTGCCCGCGCCTGACAGGCCGGATATAATGATAAATTCCATAACAACACCCCATGTCAGGAGCAAGACCCCCGACCTACCTTGTATATTTCTTCCCGAGCTGTCAAAGCCCCAGTGTTCTGACTTCCATCTCCAGCGCTACGCCGGTTTCCTTAAAAACGGTCTCCCGTACCAGGTTCACCAGCGCCAGCACATCGGCGCAGGTGGCGCCGCCCTTGTTGACCACAAAGCCAGCGTGTTTTTCCGATACCTGTGCCCCGCCCACACTTCTGCCCTTTAGCCCGCACTGGTCAATCAGCGCCGCGGCAAAATAGCCCTCGGGCCGCTTAAAGGTACTGCCCGCGCTGGCAAGCTCTAAGGGCTGTTTGCTCCTGCGCCGTTCCATCAGCTCATCCATACGCGCCCGGATAACCGCCCGGTCACCGGGGCGCAGAGTAGCTACGGCACTTAAAATCAAGCGTTTGCCATCAGAAAAGGCGCTGTGGCGGTATGAAAACTGCTGCTGCTCCCCCTCCAGCCAGGCTACCGTACCGTCGGCAGTCAGGTACTTGGTACGGGTAATCACCTGCCGCATCTCGCCGTCGTAGGCCCCGGCGTTCATGGTTACCGCTCCACCCAGGGAACCGGGGATGCCGTGGGCAAACTCCAAACCGGCAAGCCCTTCCTCCAGTGCAACGTGAGCAAGCCGCGCCAGCAGCACACCGCTACCTGCCGTCAGCTCACACGCCCCTGTTTGGGCTATTTCATCTAATCCGCCGGCCTTGACCACAAAAGCATCTACCCCGGCATCGGATACCAGCAGATTGGAACCGTTGCCCAGAAACACCGGCTCTATCCCCAGCTCATTGGCAAGACGCACCGCCCCAACAGCTTCCTCCTCGGTCTTTGGCAAGGCCATAAGGCGCACGGGGCCTCCAATGCGAAAGGTGGTGTGGCTTTTCATGGGTTCATGCTCCCGCAGCTCCAGCGTGGGGTAAGCGGCGCGCAGTTTTTGTATAAAAGGCAGGTATCCTTCCATAAGAACCTCCAAATGGGCATTGTTACACTCATTATGTTACCCTTGATTGACAAAGTACAATACGCCTCAGCCTTACTTCCCGTAAGGCAAGGAGGATACAAAGCATGGGGCGCGGCCGTGTGCCTAAAAACCGTGTTGTACTTTGCCAACCAAGGGTAGTATAGCAGAAAACACTTCGGATTAGAATAGGCTCACACAAAAAAGGGAGTGGCTGTTGCTTTCTCGCAACAGCCACTCGCCGATAAAAATAAATTTAAAGCACCTTTTGAATGCGCTCTACCGCTTCTTGCGTGGCCTCGGCCGTACTGAAGGCGGTAAAGC
The DNA here is from genome assembly GCA_964504285.1 of uncultured Pseudoflavonifractor sp. GTDB lineage: Bacteria > Bacillota > Clostridia > Oscillospirales > Oscillospiraceae > Pseudoflavonifractor. Next base: position 8,858 of record CAZDDZ010000039.1, on the reverse strand, counting down.
GGATGTAGCCCTCGCCGTTGGGGCCGAAGCCCGCGCCAGGGGTAGTGACCACACCAGCCTCCCTCAGGAGCTTATCAAACAGTTCCCAGGAACCCATACCGTCCGGGGTCTTTGCCCAAACATAGGGGGAGTTCTCGCCGCCCGAAACCGTCAGGCCGGCAGCGGCAAGTCCGTCAAAAATGGTCTTGGCGTTGCGGAGGTAGTAGTCCACCGTCTGGCGTACCTGCGCCTTGCCCTCGTCAGTATAGATGGCGGCCGCACCCCGCTGCACCACATAGGGCACGCCGTTAAACTTGGTACACTGGCGGCGGTTCCACATGGTATTCAGGCTCACACCGTCCCGCAAGAGCGCCTTGGGCACCACGGTGTAGGCGCAGCGGTTGCCGGTAAAGCCCGCTGTCTTGGAGAAGGAGCGGAACTCAATGGCGCAGGTCTCCGCGCCCTTTATTTCAAAAATGCTGTGGGGAATGGCGGGGTCTGTGATAAAGACCTCATAGGCCGAGTCAAAGAGAATTACAGAACCGTGGGTGTTGGCGTAGTCCACCCAAGCCTGGAGCTGCTGGCGGGTGGCCACCGCACCGGTGGGATTATTGGGAAAGCAGAGATAAATCAGGTCCGCCTGCTCGTGGGGCGGCTGGGGTGCAAAGCCGTTCTCGGCAGTACAGGGCATATAGACCAGCTTTGACCACTTGCCCGTGGTCTGGTCAAAGTCCCCGGCTCGGCCGGCCATGGCGTTGGTGTCAACATAGACCGGATACACCGGGTCGCAGACCGCCACAATATTATCCACGCCGAAAATGTCCCCAATGTTGCCGCAGTCGCTCTTGGCGCCGTCTGAGACGAAAATCTCGTCGGGTGCAATGTCCACGCCACGAGCCTTGTAGTCATGCTCGGCAATGGCGGAGCGGAGAAAGTCGTACCCCTGCTCGGGGCCGTAGCCATGGAAGCCCTCAAAGGTAGCCATCTCATCTACCGCGGCGTGCATAGCAGCAATAACGGCGGGAGCCAAGGGACGGGTCACGTCGCCAATGCCCATACGAATGAGCTTTTTGTCCGGGTTGGCAGCAGAAAACTCCGATACCCGGCGGGCAATTTCGGTAAAGAGGTAGCTGCCCGGCAGTTTTTGGTAATTGCGGTTTACGGTGGTCATAGTCTAATTTCCCCCTCGTATACAGTGACGGCGGGCCCGGTCATAAAGAGATGTCCGTCCCGCCCGTCCCGGCGTATTTCCAGGTCGCCTCCCGGGAGACTGACCGTGGTATGTTCTTTTGTGTAGCCCGCTGCCATAGCAGCCGCAGCAGCGGCACAGGCCCCGGTGCCGCAGGCCATCGTCTCACCGCTTCCCCGCTCCCACACTCGCATACGCAGGTGGGCGGGGCCGAGCACCGTGACAAATTCCGTGTTCGTGCGGTGAGGAAAGTCAGGATGGCACTCGAAGCCGGGGCCGAGGACCGGCAAATTCAGTCTGTCGATTTCGTCTAAAAAAGTCACCACATGGGGATTTCCCATGGAGACCGGAGTAATTTCATAGTCCTGCTCCCCCACCCGCAAAAGCCGCTTTTCGTCCACTTTAGGCAGACCCATATCCACTGTAACGGCAGCTACCTGCCCGTTTTCCCCGTGAAGCTTTAGGTGACGAATGCCCGCCCCGGTCTCTATGGTCAGGTCGGTGCTCCTTGTCATGCCCTTTTCATAGACGAATTTCCCCAGACAGCGGATACCGTTGCCGCACATCTCCCCCTCCGATCCATCGGCATTAAAGATGCGCATACGAAAATCCGCCCTGTCCGACAGGCAAATGCAAATCAGGCCGTCGCTCCCCACCCCGAAATGGCGGTGGGAGAGGCGAACTGTCAGGCCGGGTAAATCCTCCGGCGTGGTTTTTGTGCAGTCGAGGTAAATATAGTCGTTGCCAGTGCCGTGCATTTTGGTAAATCGCATGATGATACCCCCTTTGGTACCATCCTACGCCTTAGTAGTTGATGATATACTTCTCCCGTTCCCAGGAGGAGACGCGGGTGCGGTATTCGTCCCATTCCTTCTTCTTGCCGTCTAAGTAATTGGTGGCCACATGCTCGCCTAAGGTATCCAGAATCAACCGATCCTCCTCCAAGCAGCGAATGGCCTCGTCCAGAGAGCCGGGCAGGTTGTCAATCCCCGCCGCCTTGCGGGCTGCCTTATCCATGGCAAAAATATTCTCGGTAATTTCGGCGGGAGGTGTCATCCCCTTCTCAATGCCGTCCAGCCCTGCGGAGAGACACGCGGCCAGTGCCAGATAGGGGTTGCAGGAGGGATCGGGAGAGCGGAGCTCCACTCGGGTAGCCATACCACGGCTGGCGGGAATCCGAATGAGGGCCGAGCGGTTGGAGGCCGACCACGCCATATAGCAGGGCGCCTCGTACCCGGGTACCAGCCGCTTGTAGGAATTTACCAGCGGGTTTGTAACCGCCGCCATACCACGCACATGTGCCAGCACACCGGCAATAAAGTTGTATGCCACCTTGGAAAGGCCCTTCTCGCCCTTGGGATCGTCAAAGACGTTTTTGCCGTCCCGGTACAGAGACATGTTGGTGTGCATTCCGGAGCCGCAGACCCCGAAAATGGGCTTGGGCATAAAGGTGGCGTGAAGCCCATCCTGCTGTGCCAGAAGCTTGACCGCCAGCTTGAAGGTCATAATATTGTCGGCGGCTCGGAGTGCGTCGGTGTACTTGAAGTCAATCTCATGCTGACCGGCAGCGTTCTCGTGGTGGCTGGCTTCAATCTCAAAGCCCATCTGCTCCAGCGCCACGCAGATACTTCTGCGGGTGCGCTCGCCGTGGTCCAGGGGGCCAAGGTCAAAGTAGCCCGCCTCGTCATTGGTCTTGGTGGTGGGCTTGCCGTCCTCGTCGGTCTGGAAGAGGAAAAATTCGCACTCGGGGCCAACGTTGAAGGCCGTATAGCCCATGTCCTCGGCACGCTTGAGGGCACGCTTTAAAATGTACCGAGGGTCGCCCACAAAGGGGGTGCCGTCGGTGTTGTACACGTCGCAGATCAGGCGGGCGGTCTTGTGCTTATTATGCCAGGGGTAGACGACAAAGGTGTCCAGGTCGGGGTAAAGGCACTGGTCAGATTCATCAATGCGGACAAAGCCCTCTACCGAAGAGCCGTCAAACATCATTTCGTTGTTGACCGCCTTTTCAATCTGGGAAGCGGTGATGGCAACGTTCTTGAGCATACCGAAAATATCGGTAAACTGGAGACGGATAAATTCAATGCCCTCCTCGCGGACGATGCGGATAATGTCTTCCTTACTGTATCCCATGTGTCTATCCCCTTTCTTTCAAAAATAGTACCATATCAGGCCATTGTTTACAATCGGCAATTTTGTGCGCTTTTTAGCTACAAGGGCCCGTCTTTGTGGGGATTTTGTCCGTCTGAACCGGATTTGGATACTCCTTTCTATGTCAGTCCATTACTGCCCCGAATGTGGTTTTATGCTTCTTGGTGTCCCCTTTGCCCTCCGGCCGTCTCCCGATTTTACCGCTGGGGTGCTGCTAGAGCATTTCTGAAAAGTCGCTGTGTCCGGAATCTTGAACAGAAATTGTGCCAGGCAAGCCATTTTTCCACAGAAATACTGGGCGTATTTCAAGGGAAAACGGCGCGGCATGGCGAAATTTTTATCAAAAGAACGGATGCATGGACTTTTTAGAAACGCTCTAGTCAATGGCTCAAGGGGTCTTGATGTTTGTTTACGACAGTGAGGCTGTGTGGTATACTGGATATAAAAAATAATTTCCTGCATTTACACAGCAAGTGTAGAATGAGTAAATTTTATATTTGGCGGGGTGATTATATGAAAAACAAGACTAAAATTATTATGTCTACTATTTTAATTGTGGCAATAGCTATATTTATTTTATGGTGTAAGGGTGTATTTTATATTATAGATAGACAACCTTCTCCCAATGGTAAAATAACAGCAACTGTTTATAGTCGCAATGTTTCTGATACATTTCCTAAAAATAATGGGTTCACCATAAAATCAAGTGGAGATTTTAAAGGAACAAGAGTTTATACAGATGGTTCTAAATTTGAAAATATGTGGTGGTCACCCGACAGTAAATATAGAGTGATTTCTACTGTTTTTGAAAATCATCGTTTACTTGAATTAGTAAGATACGAAAAAAGTTCCGTTGCAAATTTAAATTTATATATTAATATGAATATGTCATCTCGCAATGAGTTTACTTCCCTTATGACAGAAAAAGCAGATTGGGAAACCTTGCAATTTAACTTTATTCAATGGAAAGAAGAACAAGGAAGTATGACAGTTAATTTTGCATTTACTGATTCCAGTGGTAGTCAACAAAGTGGTAAATTAGATTTTAACTGTGAAACAGGTGCTGTCTCTAATATTGAATTCAACTAACCATTACGGGTATGAGCAATTTGCTGTGTGCGACTCTTATTAACGGATTTTTGAGAGTAGCAAAATAATCTTTAAGGACGTAAAATCCCCAAGCACACTTGTAGTGCTTGGGGATTCCTGCATCATAGGGTATTTACAGATAAACTCTCAATCAATTGGCTTTACAGCCTTGAATCTACTTGCTTTTTTGCAACTTCCCTATGAAGTCTGCCCTTTTCGGCAAGCGTTTTACTCGATGTCCAGGGTCACGATGTCCAATCCCTTTTTCATGGCGTAGCTCAAGGTATACATGGTGCCGCCCAGCATACCGTCATAGACGGCGATGAGCATGGCGGAGCGATCGACCATATAGCGGTTGCGGCGAAGCATACAGCCCTTGTCGTAGTGGTGCTGCACCATGGTTTCGAAGTCACAGGCCTTGATGAGAGCAAAATATCGATTCCTGTCCCGTTCCCGCCAGCGGGCAGCCTGCTCCTCGCATGGAATCGCGGCCTCCACCGTGACACCGGGATATGCTCCCCGCAGCGCGAGAGCTGCCTCGCAAAAATAAAAGTCCGCACCCCGGGCCATGCCGCAGATAAAGTGGCGCATCCCTTTTTCATAGGCTGTTTCCAGCGCGGCTGCAATGCGCACCTTTAGCTCAAAGCAGCGCTCGTCGCTCTCGTCCTCCCCCCAGGGGAGCTTGTCGGGCCGATGGCCCGTAAAGCAGCAGGTATTGTCTCGTTTCACAGGGCCACCTCCCTCCTTTTTCTATTGCTCCTATTGTAGTATATCCAAATGCCTTCGTCAATGCTATTTTCGCACATATGTTCCAAAAATTTATGGTTGCATTTTCCCAGAAAACTGCTATACTATGAGCAGAACAACTGAATCAATGTCTTCAGGGCAGGGTGAAAATCCCGATCGGCGGTAAAGTCCGCAAGCGATGAAAATTGCAGACCCGGTGTAACTCCGGGACCGACAGTGACGTGCCATACGGCGCGAAGTCTGGATGAAAGAAGATGTGTTATAATCGCACCTCCTATTTGATTTTAACACCTGAAAGGCATGACTTTTCGGGTGTTACTATATTTTTAGGAGTGTTTTTTATGTCCGAACTCGCCCATTCCAGCAACCGTGCCAGAAGTGAAAATGTGCGCAAGCTTGCAAGTCTCGCCATGCTCTGCGCGGTGGCCTATGTGGTCATGTACCTGTCGAAGCTTATCTTCGCCCCCCTTACGGTGGCCGGTTTCCTCACCTTTGATTTAAAGGATGTAATTATCGCCATCGGCGGCTTTATCTACGGTCCCCTGTCCGCCCTGGTGATTTCTCTGGTGGTTTCCACCATTGAGATGTTCACCATCAGCGATACCGGCCCCATTGGCCTTTTGATGAATGTGCTTGCCACCATCGCTTTTGTCTGCCCCGCCGCCTATCTGTATAAAAAGCGGCACTCCATCCCCAGCGTGATTTCCGGGTTGGTCATTGGCGGGCTGCTGATGACCGGGGTGATGCTTCTGTGGAACTACCTGATTACTCCCCTGTACATGAATGTTCACCGTGATGTGGTCACAGATATGCTGCTGCCCGTATTCCTGCCCTTTAACCTCATTAAAGCGACCATGAACGGCGCGCTGGTAATGCTCCTCTACAAGCCCATTGTCACCGCCCTGCGCAAGACCCGCCTGGTGCCCGAGACTCCCGGCGGCGGCAAGGGCAAGTTCAAAACCAGCGTATCCATTTTTGCCGTTCTTATTCTGGCTACCGGCATTCTATTGGCCCTGGTTCTGGCTGGAAAAATTTAAAGATCAAATATCCCGGCAGCTTTCGCTGCCGGGATATTTTTATAGAACATTAGTTTGACATTTTTGCTTTTCTATTTTATAATAATGTACACATTACAATCACAGAAAAACGCATGTCATTGGAGGGCTGGGCTTGGACAGGGTAATCTTACACTGTGATTTGAACAGCTTTTACGCCTCGGTGGAGCTACTCTCCCTGCCCCGGCTGCGGGAGAGCGGGAAGCCGGTGGCGGTATGCGGTGATCCGAAGTCTCGGCACGGGGTTATTCTGGCTAAGAACGAGGCAGCCAAAGCCTTTGGTGTCAAAACCGCCGAAACGGTTTGGCAAGCAAGAAAGAAGTGCCCCGAACTGGTGCTGTTGCCTTCTCACCGGGACGCATACACCAAATACTCCAACATTATCAACGAGATTTACAACCGCTTTACCGACCTGGTAGAACCCTTTTCTATTGACGAGAGCTGGCTGGACGTAACCGGTTCCCTGCATCTTTGGGGCGGGGATGGCAGAGTGGTGGCCGACCGCATTCGGGAGGTAGTGAAGGCAGAAACCAGACTTTCGGTTTCGGTAGGGGTATCTTTTAACAAAATTTTTGCCAAGATGGGCAGCGATTACAAAAAGCCGGACGCTACCACTGTCATTACCCGTGAAAACTATCGTGAACTGCTGTGGCCTCTGCCGGTGACCGACCTGCTCTTTGTGGGCAGGACGGCGGCGGCGGTGCTTTCCGGATACGGCGTGCGCACTATCGGGGACTTGGCCCGTTTTGACCGGGATGCGCTGATTACCCTGCTGGGCAAGCAGGGAGCCACCCTCCACAGTTACGCCAACGGCACTGAACACGAGCCAGTCTCCCCCGCCAACGCCAGTGCACCGCCTAAATCAGTGGGCAGCGGCCTGACCTTTCGCCGGAACCTGCTGGGGTTGGAGGACCTGCGTACCGGCGTGGGGGTGCTGGCTGACGAGGTGGCCGCCCGTCTGCGGCGGCAGGGACTGAAATGCGCCACGGTGCAGGTGACTATTCGCGACCCCAATTTTAGAGACATCTGCCGACAGAAGCCCCTGACTACCCCCAGCTACACCGCCCGGGAGATTGGGCGGGCAGCGCTGGAGCTGATCGAAGCGTCATGGAATTTAAAGGCTCCCATTCGCGCCCTGACAGTGACAGGGCAAAACCTGCTGCCTGAGGATGAGGTCTGTGAACAATTAGACCTCTTTGCTCAGGACGCCGCCCCCCGCCGACAAAGGCTGGAGCGGCTGGAGCACACCATGGATCAAATTAGGGATAAGTACGGCGAGGGCGCCATTACCTTTACCTCGGCGGTGAAGGACGAGTTGGGTCTAAACGCCGAAGCAAAGACACCGCCACCCGACGGGGAATCATAATTTGGAGGAATAAACATGAGATACCGTGCATTGGGTACCACCCGCCTTTCGGTAAGCGAAATCGGTCTTGGCTGCGAACATTTGGAGCGCCAGAGCACCGAGCAGGTGTGCGCCGTTGTGGACCAAGCGCTGGCACTGGGCATTAACATTTTTGACGTGTTTATGTCCGAGCCCAAGGTGCGCTCTGACCTGGGGCTTGCCCTCAAGGGTCGCCGGGACAAGGTGATTTTGCAGGGGCACATCGGGGCCGTATGGCAAGACGGTCAGTACACCCGCACCCGAGATTTGGCAGCCTCCAAGCTGGCCTTTGAGGACTTCCTTACCCGGCTGAACACCGACTATGTGGACATCGGCATGCTCCACTTTGTGGACACTAAAGAGGACTTTGACGCTCTTCTGTCCAGCGGACTGGTGGAGTACGCCAAGGAGCTGAAGGCCAATGGCGTCATCCGGGTGATCGGCCTGTCCTCCCACGAGCCTTGGGCCGCCCGCCGAGCGGTAGAGGCTGGCTTTGTGGATGTGCTCATGTTCTCCATTAATCCTGCCTTTGACCTCGTGCCCGAGGGTGTCAGTATAGAGGGCCTTTTATCCCCCGAGACCTTCCAGACCGATGCGCTTCAAAGCGCCGACCCCGCCCGGGAACAGCTCTATCGTCTCTGCGAGGCCCGTGGGGTGGGTATTACAGTAATGAAGGCATTGGGGGCGGGCACCCTGTTGAGCGAGGAACGCTCTCCCTTCGGGGTAGCGCTCACCCCCATTCAGTGTATGCACTATGCCCTCACCCGCCCGGCAGTTTCCTCGGTGCTTATCGGGTGCAGGACGGCGGCAGAGCTGCAGGACTGCATCGCCTATGAAAGCGCCGACGAAACTCAGCTGGACTATGTCACTCCGCTGGCGGGAGCCAGACTCTACGCCGATGCTACGGGCCGCTGTATGTACTGCAACCACTGCCATCCATGTCCCAGCCGCATTGACGTGGCGGCGGTGAACAAGTATCTGGATTTGGCCCTGACCGCTGTGGAGATTCCCGGTACTCTCAAGGCGCACTATGCCGCGCTCTCCGCCCACGGCTCCGACTGCATTGCCTGCGGCGCCTGTGAGAGCCGCTGTCCCTTCCACGTTCCGGTTATAGCGCGGATGGAGAAGGCGGCACAGGTGTTTGGAAAATAGACGACTTTTCCCCATCGGGAGATGCGCAAAGCCCTTGCTTCAGCTTGTCGAAAAACTGCTATTTTGAAATTAGATGTCAAAAGGCTGAGGGTTTTGAGCGGGGGGATCGTGT
>CAZDDZ010000038.1:0-21526 GCA_964504285.1 uncultured Pseudoflavonifractor sp. | reverse complement strand
TTGCCTACTTTCCTCCGCAGGAAAGTAGGTCGCCGAAGGCATGACAAGATAGCGACGAGATAGAGACATGCGTAGAAGAAAAACAAAGGTCAGTTGCCCTGCACTTTTTTGCTCCGCTCTGTCGTTAGCTCCCCTATGCGCCAACGGGAGCGCTTCTGTGTCACGCTCCCGTTGGGCGCATGGCCGGGTCGCTAACTCCTGCGACTGCGCAAAGTTTGTCCAGCCGCTTGGCGGCTTACCAAACTTCGCTCCGCTCTGTCGTTAGCTCCCCTATGCGCCTACGGGAGCGCTTCTATTGCAGTTCATCCAAAGTCAAACCAAATGCCGGGAGGAAGTGCTCCATAAAGTAGGAAACCTCCGGAAGACCCATGGCTTCTACCGCCGCGCGGGTTTGGTCGGCGGCCTGCTGAAATTCACGGTTGCCGGCCTTCAGCTCCTCCAGACACTTGATATGGGCCGAGAGCTTGTCGGCGGCCTTCACCAGCTGGCGGGTGCCGCTGTCGTAGCTCTCGTGGAGTAGCTGGTTATACGCCTCCCGCAGCTCCCCGGGCAGCATGGCCAGGAGCTTGTCCGCCGAGATAACCTCTACCTCTTGATAAGCGGCGCGTATTTCAGGGTTGTAGTACTTGACGGGGGTGGGCAGGTCTCCGGTAAAAATTTCGGGTGCGTCGTGGTACAGGGCAGCGGTGGCAGCCTTGTCCGGGTCAGCGTCCAGATGGAGCACATCCCGGCGAATGACAGCCAGAGCGTGAGCAATGACGGCCACCATGTGGGAGTGCTCCTGAATATTCTCCTGCTCGGTGTTGCGCATAAGCCCCCAGCGGTTGATGTACCGCATGCGGGCGATAAAGGCAAAGAAATTGTATGCCATGGAATGTTCACCTCTCTTTACAGAAAGCGGAGTCCTCATTTTGAGGGCTCCGCCGCAGCTTGTCAAAAAACTGCTATTTTAGAGCGTATCTGAAAAGTATCAAAACGCCCATAAACTTGTCTTTTTCCGTCATGGCAGCGCCTATTTTCCTTGCCATACGTCAGTATGGCTGCAAAAAATCGGCTTGCCTGACAAAAAAATCCTGCGTTTCTGTGCATTCCGCTACTTTTCAGATACGCTCTAAAATTGAATGGCAAAAGGCCGAGGTTTTTGAGTGGGGGGGATCGTGTGAAAGGGGGGGCAGAGCCCCCGCTTTCGCGTGCAGGAACCCGCCCCCAGGCTGTCGACAAAGTCGACAGCCTGAGCTTTACTTGCCGGGAACGATAAAGGGGGCAATTTCTTGCTGGAAAGCGGCGCCGTCGGCATCTGAGCCGTGGAACTCTACCTGGACGGGCTTCTGCAAGTCCAGAGAAAAAAGCCCCATAATGCTCTTGGCGTCGATGACGTAACGGCCGGAAAGTACATCGATCTCGCAGGTGCAGCGGGTAGCGGCATCCACAAAGAGCTTTACATCGGTAATGGAAGCGAGGGTAACAAAAAAGGTCTGCATAACTAGTTCCTCCGTGTTTTGGTCTGTACAATCAGGCCATGAGTTGTTAAAATAGAATCATCTACCATTATATCACCCAACGGAAAAATTACAACGGTGAAAAGCCACTGAAATCAATTGCATTTTATGAGGTAAGACTATGCGCATTGCGATATACACCCTCGGCTGTAAGGTCAATCAGTACGAGACACAGGCTATGGAGAACGAGCTCCTGGGGCGTGGGCATAGCCTCGTCCCTTTTGGAGAGCAGGCCGACGGCTACATCATCAATACCTGCACCGTTACGGCACACAGCGATAAGAAATGCCGGGTTATCATCCGCCAGGCCAGAAAACAGAACCCCGACGCTGTGGTGGCGGTCTGCGGATGCTACGCCCAGACCGACCCGGCGGCAGTGGCCGCCCTGGGGGTGGACTTGGTTATGGGTACTACCGGGCGCTTAGCATTTTTGGACGAGGTGGAGCGGCTTGCCAGTCCCCTTGCGGAGGACGCGGCACCTCGAATTCTGGTGGATAACATTATGCACCACCGCGAGTTTGAGCAGCTCCCTGCAGGCGGCATGGAGGGGCGCACCCGGGCCATGCTGAAGGTGGAGGACGGCTGCGTTAATTTTTGTACCTACTGCATCATCCCCTATGCCCGGGGCCCGGTGCGCTCGCTGCCCCTATACGACGCGGTTTGTGAAGCAAAACGGCTTGCCGCCGAGGGCTATGGGGAAATTGTACTCACCGGCATTGAAATTTCTTCCTGGAGGCAGGAGCAAGCTCAAGCCCTACCGCTGACGCTGATTGACCTGGCGGAGGCCGTGGCCGCCGCAGTACCCACCCTGCGCCTGCGGCTGGGGAGTCTGGAGCCACGCACCATTACCCTCGATTTCTGCCGCCGAGCAGCCGCTCTGCCCAACCTCTGTCCCCACTTTCACCTGTCTATGCAGTCGGGCTGCGACAGCGTTTTAAAGCGGATGAACCGAAAATATGATACCGCACGGTATTATGAAAGCGTAAAATTACTCCGTGAATACTACCAAAACCCCGCCATTACCACCGATTTGATCGTAGGCTTTCCCGGCGAGACCGAGGAGGAATTTGCCCGGAGCCTGGCATTTGCGGAGAAGTGCGGCTTTTCCTCCATGCATGTTTTTCCCTACTCCCGCCGACCCGGCACCCCGGCGGCGGATATGGAGGGCCAGATTCCCGAAGCACGCAAGGAGGAACGAGCCAACCGCGCCCGGGCTTTGGCTGCGGGTCTGGAGGAGGAGTATCTTACCCGCCGCATTGGCGAGGTAATTCCCGTCCTCTTTGAAGACGAGAAAAAACACCCTGCCCATAAAACCGCCCTTTGGCGGGGACATGCCCCCAATTACGCGGCGGTGTACACTAAGGGTGAGAATCTGCACAATGTCTTAAAAAAGGTAAAAATCATCGGATTATACGCCGACGGCTTAATGGGAGAGATGGTAGAGTGAAAAAACGTTTTGTGCCTGTGCTATTAGCGCTACTCCTACTGGGGGGGTGTACCCCTGAACAAGCGCCGCCTATCCAGACTGTCACAGGGGCGCCGTCAGCAACTGACCCTGCCCCTGTGACCCAAGTCAGATTTACGGATTTTTTAAACCGGGTGAATGAGGAGCGAAAAAGGGTAATTGAAGAAAATCCATCCATTGATATTTCGGCCTGGACGGGAGACTTCCCCGAGGAGGTAAACGTCTTTACCGAGGAGGAAATAAAGCTGCTTAGCGCACCCTATACGCCGCCGGTGGAGGACGTGACCAAGGAAGAACTTTTGGAGGATGTTGAAACTTGCTTCCGGCTGCTGAAAACCACCTACGGCGCTTATGGGTATTTTGGCGGGGATGAGGTGTTCCTACCCATTTGGGACGCAATCCGGGCGGAGGTTGCGGCGCTGGACGAGCCGCGAATCAAGGAATTTTCGGAAATTTTCAATCGCCATCTTTCGCCGTTGCTGGTGGACGGACATTTTATGCTGGGTGAGTTTTCTATGCGGGACGAGCATACCCAGTATATGTATTATGTGCCGGGTGTCTATTTGACGGATTTAACCGGATTGGACATGAACTATGTTAAGCCCACGGTTGACCTTAACGGAGCCATCACTTACGGCTTTTTTGCCATGAGCCATGATGGAAAGGATTTACCGGCCGCAGTAGGGGAGTATACGCTGCGTTGGCAGCGGGCGGGAGCATTCAAAAAAACAGATTACACAATTTTTGAGGAAACTGAGCGGGAGGGAATCCCTGTTCTTATCTCACGGGGTATGGTTGCTCGTAATCCCGTGCTGGAGCCACAATTGGAGCGCTTTGCGTCCTGCGGCGGCGAGTATGCGGGAAAGACCTTTCTGTTCGACCTGCGTGGGAACAACGGCGGGAGCGACAGCTGGGTAGGAGACTGGTTTGAGGGCTGGACGGGTCAGCCTGTGAAACCAAGACGAGCCTGGGGGCACAAATACAGTCAGATTTCCTGCCATATTTTCCCTAAGTATTACCCTGCCGAAAAGATGGGCACATGGAGAACTGTCTTGTCTGATGGAAAATGGGCGCCCAACAGCGGCATGGTGTTTGCACTCACCGACAAAGGGGTAGCGTCATCGGGCGAGAGTGCCGTGCAGTATCTGCGCTCGGCGGAAAATGTGCTCTTTGTGGGTGGACCCACACTGGGATGCGCGCTAGTCCCCAATAACGGGGCATTTTATTTGCCGCATTCCAAGCTGAGTCTCTACTTTGGCACAGGGCTAAGTTTTGCCGAGACGATAGAAAACCGGGACGGCATCGGCTATCTCCCCGACCTGTGGGTGAATCCGCCCGACGCGGAGGACGCGGTACTGCGGCTCATTGAGCACTATAACCTGAAATAGAAGCCGAGCCATATGAAGGCGCGGCTCTGAAAAAAACAATCGCCGCGGAACAATCTGTTCCGCGGCGATTACAGTAGAGCGTGGCTTAGTACAGCGCTTGCTCCGGTAGAGAAAGCGCCACGATAATAAAGAGGGCGTAAAAGAGCACAAAAAGCCCGATTTCAATAACATCATCCCGCCTGCGGCGAAAGGTGCGGCGGTATAGGAGGTACTGGCTGACCAGGGAAGGGCGAAGGACGCAGAAAACCACCGTCAGGCGCAGGAGCAGGGAGATAAATTCCACCACTATGGCGGGACTTCCCATGGCTTCCCGCCCGCCCTCGGACAGCGCACCGGTGACATTGGCCACAGTGTGAAAGGAGGCAATGAAAAAAAGCACCAGTCCAGGCCAGCTCCCGCGGTGGAGCGCCCAAAGCGCCACCGCCGTGGGAACCAAAGCGGTGGCTATGTAGAGGGCGGTGTCCCGGTTCAGTGCCCCGTAATAGAGCACCTGTCCCGCCACCGCGCAGATGAAAACCAGCCAAAGGAGTGCCCGCAGCAAAAAACGACCCTGCTCCTCCGTGGTGTCGCGTTGCATGAGCTACCCCTCCTTTTTCTTTTCCCGATACCCCCGCCACCAGAGCAGCCAGCAATCCAGGCGCTCGCGTGGGAGAAGCAGATTGATGCCCAGCGAGATAATCACACCCACGCCGGTGTCAATCATGCGGTTGATGGCGTAGGGGACGTAGGTATCCACCGGCGTGTTAAAGAGAATGATGCACAGCACCACGCCACCCGGCTGCACCGCCCCCGGCCACTGAAAGAGCTGGGCGCACACGATAAGAATGACTACTCCCACAAAGAGGAGGGGGAGCAGCCAAAGCCGGTCTCCCCCGCCCTGGGGCGGGAAAAACAAATAGACCCAAAACAGCCCCATACCCAGAAAGCCGCCGATGACGGTGCCGATAAGCCGATTGCCGCCGTTTTTCCAGGAGTCGCCCAAATCGCTGCCCATACCGAAGATGGCGCCGATGCAGGCAAAGGTGGGATTGCGTCCCCAAATAGCGTACAGGGCGGCGCAGAGCGTAGCAGAAAGCGCGGTTTTTAGATTGCGCAGGCCTACCTTGGGCAAGCGCAGCGGTGTTTCCTGTGACAAAAAAATCCCCTACCATTTGACAAAATTGGAAGTTCATTATACAACAACCACTGGTTGTGGTATAATGCGCCATCGGCGCGTCCCGCGCCGTGGCTGAAATCTCAGCGCATGGGCACACAGTGCCCACATGCGCGCATAATAGCCGTTTTGCGGCTATTATAGCATATTTTTTTCTTTTTGTAATGCTTTTTCTCAGGAGAGTTCTATGGTAAAATAGAAAAAACCTCTAAAGGAGTATACTATGAGTTACGCTGACGAATTATTTATAAAAAACTGCAAGGATATTTTATCCAGCGGTGTTTGGGACTCCGATCTGCCTGTCCGCCCCCGCTGGGAGGACGGCGAGAGCGCCCACACGGTCAAAAAATTCGGCATAGTCAACCGCTATGACCTCCAAGCCGAGTTCCCCATTCAGACCATCCGCAAAATGGCCTTTAAGAGCAGCGTAGACGAACTTCTGTGGATTTGGCAGAAGAAGTCGGGCAACGTAAACGACTTTGGCGGCCACATATGGGATGCATGGGCGGATGAGAACGGCTCTATCGGCAAGGCTTACGGCTATCAGCTGGGGGTCAAGCATAAGTACGCCGAGGGTGAGTTTGACCAGGTGGATCGGGTGCTCTTTGATTTAAAGCACAACCCGGCTTCACGCCGAATTATGACCAACCTCTACAATCACCAAGACCTGTGTGAAATGGCCCTCTACCCCTGTGCCTACTCCATGACCTTTAACGTCAGCGGCAAGACACTCAACGCAATCCTCAATCAGCGCAGCCAGGATATGCTCACCGCCAACGGCTGGAATGTAATGCAGTACGCCGCGCTGGTGCATATGTTTGCCCAGGTCAGCGGTTTGGTGGCCGGGGAGCTGATTCACGTCATTGCCGACGCGCATATCTACGACCGACATGTGCCCATCGTAGAGGAGATTATTGCGAGAAAACCCTATGCCGCCCCCAAGCTGGTGGTGGATTCTGCGGTGACCGACTTTTACGCATTTACAAAAAACAGCTTTAGCCTGGAAGGGTACGAGAGCCACCCGCTGGACGTGAAAATCCCGGTGGCAGTATGATGAAGCTGATTGTAGCCGTCGATCAAAACTGGGGCATTGGGTATGAAAATAATCTTTTGACCAGGATTTCCGCTGATTTGAAGCGCTTTAAGGCACTAACCATGGGGCACCCGGTGCTGCTGGGGCGCAAGACATTGGAGACCTTTCCCGGCGGGCGGCCTCTGCCGGGGCGGGAGAATTTTATTCTTTCCGCAAGCACCGATTATGCCGTAGAGGGGGCCACGGTGCTCCACTCTTTAGAGGAGGCCTGCTCTCGCTGCCCTAACGATACCTTTGTCATTGGCGGCGAGAGTGTCTACCGGGCCATGCTGAACTACTGTGACACTGCCTATGTGACCAAAATCCATGCCACCTTTCCTCACGACAGCAGTATCCCCAACCTGGATAAGCTGCCGGAGTGGCAGGCGGCAGAGGAGGAAGCGCCCCTGACCGAGGGGGGGCAGACCTTCCACTATGTGACTTATAAGCGGGTGAAATAGCCATGTACCATCACGAGATCCGTGCTTATATCCCACGAAACCAGCAGGAAGAAGCCGATAAGCGTATTATTCTGGAATACATTGAGGCCTACCCGGACACGGTGCTGACCAGGGAAAATGAGTACGCCCACCTTACCAGCTCCGGCTTTGTGGTCAATACCGACGGGACGAAGGTGCTCATGGCCCACCACAATATTTTCAAGGTCTGGGCCTGGACAGGGGGGCACGCCGACGGCGAGGGAGACCTGCTCTCCGTCGCCCTGCGAGAGGCGCGGGAGGAAACCGGAGTTTCCCATATCAGGCCGCTGTCAAGCGAAATTGCGTCTCTGGACATTCTCCCGGTTTGGGGGCATGTGAAGCGTGGTAAATTTGTGGCGGCGCACCAGCATTTGAATGTGACCTATTTGCTGGTAGCCGACGAGGCCGACCCGCTGACCGCCCGGGAGGGGGAGAATACCAAGGTGGGCTGGCTCCCTGCCGATAAGCTGACGGAGTACACCAATGAATGGGAGATGGACGGGGTGTACACGAAGCTACTGGACAGGGCGAGAGAGCTTTTGAGACGGTGAGCAGAAGATAAGCGCGGAGAATTGGCACCTTTCCAATATGAATGTTTTTAGGGTATCACCGTTTTTTAAACGGTGATACCCTAAGTTTGTATTATGCTTTTTGGGGGTTACTTATCATGTTTAAGCAAACCAATAATAGCAATAAAAAGACCTAACAACCCACCGCCAAAAGCAATAATATTATTCATTGATAGAGCTACTGAGGCTAGAATAACTGCAATTCCTAATAACATAATTTTGGTACTCATTTATCTTCCTGCCACCTATCATATTAAATAATCCAACCTATCGCCATTATAACAAGGATAGATGATTGCTACAATCACAGCTTTGCTGTGACAAGGTACGTCCTTGGCGGATGATTTCCAGAACTCTAAAAAAACGAAATCCCTTGAAATATCCTGACTAGACCGGGGCTTTATTCCTTCGTGCTTTTTACTTTTAGTGCCGCGGCGGCGGTAAGGGCGGCGAGAACACCCAGACCTGTGCAGGCTGCCAGCATAAGATTTGCGCCCCCAAAGTCCAGAATACGTCCGGCAAGCATACCGCCCACCATGCCACCCAGACCGTTGGAGGCCACCATCATAATGGTTTGGCCCCGAACCCGGTCGGCGGGGGGAACGGATTCATCCACAAAAAAGACCGACGAAGGGGTAAAAAGTCCGTACCCCAGCATTTGCAAAGGCTGGAACAGGAGCACCATGGGGGTGTTAAAGGCGAATATCAAGACCGCCGATTTGAGTGCCACAAAGCCCATGCTGATGAGCAGGAGTTTGCCGCTGCCCAGCTTGCGCCAAAGCTTCTGGAAGAAGAAGGCGGTGGGCAGCTCGAAGGCACCCATAAGGAAGTAAGCCATGCCCAGATCGGTGCTGGTGCCGCCCTTATCCTGAATGATGTTTACCAGAAAGTTGGACATGGGCAGGCAGGCCGTCATGCCAAGAAAAACCGCCACCAGCATAAGGGCGAAGCGGGGATTGCCCTTGAGGAGGGAAAGCACTGAATGGGGCTTTTCTGCCACCTCCTCCGCCGGATGGGGCGGGGCGTGGAAGGTGGGATAGGTGATGCAAAGGGCGATGACCAGTACCACCAGACCGGCGTGGGTGAGAAGCGTGCTCTCCACTCCGGCGGCAGTGACCTGTAAGCCCAGAAGGACACAGGTGATCGCGTAGGCCATGCTGCCCATGCCCCGACCCAGACTGTACCGAATGGGTACGCCTACGCTGATATACTGAATGGCCATGGCATCCATGAGCGGGTAAGCCGACACCTCAAACCCGCCGATAATTACAAAGACGGCCAGGGTACCCCCAAGACCCATGGGAGTAAAAGTAAAGAACAGGCTGGCCACCAGAGATAGGGCCAGAGAGAGGGAGACAATGAGTTTGAGCGGGATTTTTGGGTGCCGGTCGGCAAAGCCGCCCAGCAAGGGCTGGCAGAGGATACCCGCTCCACAGCGCACGGCAATGACCAGTCCAATGTCGGTGTTGGTAAAGCCGCGCTCCAATAAGAGGGCGGTCTGAAAGGCGACAATGGAGGCGAACATGGCCCAATAGCCCGCCTGCATGGCAATATAGTGCCAGTCCAACCGGCGGTGGGAGGGGAGCGGAGTCTCCATGCAAATCACCTCTCTTTATGGATTAAGATACTCGGTAAAGGGGTACATGTGGTCAAGTCTTGTGGCGCTGGCCGAGTACATGACCATGACCAAATCGGGCTGAAGCCAGTCGAGGTAGGCGGCCAAGTCGTCCTTAAAGTAGCGCATATCCATGGTCATCAGCTCCCCGCACTGGAGGGCGAGGAAGGGAGCCATGGCACAGGAAAAGGAGTCGCGGATGAGGAGGATACGGGGGCCGTCGGGGTTTAAATGGTTGCGCATACGGCCCAGGGGGTAGTCCCCCCCGGAGTAGAGGGTGTAGGGGTTGCCGGCAAAATAGTCCTTTGGCTCCAGGCGCTCGGGGAAGAGAAGTGTCTGGTCAAAGGAGCCGTTCCGCTCCTCGAAAAAGCCGTCGGCGGTGTAGGTGAAGCTGGTTTCAAACTTAGGCGACCAAAAATCCAGACTATCAAGCCCCGCGTAGAGAGTGCCAACCCGCTTGCCCTGGCTGCCCAGGAACCAGTCCTGGTAGGTTTGAATGTCGTACTGGTTCCGGTCAAGAAATTGCGCTTCTGCGGTGTAACCGTATCGCCGCTCCAGCTCACGGGAAAGGATTTGATAGCCCGCGAAGCCGGCCTCCGGCGTCCAGTGGTGGTCGGTGCGGAAGAAAAAGGGGGGGGCTCCGGGAACCTTTTCGGCCTCCAGCAGTCCGGGGCGCAAATCAAGGGTATCCACGCCGTTCTGCGCCAGCAAGTCTAATAGCTGGTCGGCGTTTTGGTTGCCGTAGTTTTCCATCCCCTTGGGCAGATCCCCGCCCTGTATCTTTTGGGGAGCCTGAATGTAGAGAAGGGGAACGTTATAGCGCTGCGACATAAAGTCCCGCAGGTCAACAAGGGCCTGGGCGTGACCGGTCTGGTCGGTGGGGGCAGTGTCTAGGTTCTGAAAGGCCAGCGTACCGTCGTTGAGCTTGCAAACCGTGTAGTCCGGGTCGGCCATGTCCACCACCACCCTGCGCCCGGTGAGGAGCTGAATCCCGCCGTAGAGCTGGATAAAGGCGTGGGAGCGGTCTAAATCCTGATTGGCAGCTCCCTCGGCGCTGACCAAAAAGGCAGGCAGAGTGCCGGGATCACGGATAAGGGCGCGGAGCGCGGTCTCCAAATGGCCCGACTGTCCGAAAAAGGCAGATGCCAGAAGAACCAGCCCCGCCACCAGGCCGCCCAGAAACAGGACGGCAGTCATAGTTTCTTTGCGCTTCATACGTTGCCGTCCTCCTTAAAAGTTAAAGTAAATAAAGGGATTGTACGTCCCCTTAATGATAAAGCACACGGACAGAACAAAAATCCCCAGCAGGCAGAGTGCCGCCGCACCGTCCCAAAGGGGGAGGAGCCTGCCGTTTGCAGTTCTCGCCAGCCGTGCGCGCAGCAGGGTGGCGGTGGGAGCCGCGCAGATGACCGCCGCCAGAATAGTGGGGGCGTACTCCCGGAAAAAGAGACTGAAGTCCCCGGAAAAGCCGGGCACACCGATGTGAAACAGCGCCATAAAGTAGGTCCCTGCCTGCCCGATAGACTCCGAGCGGAACACCACACAGGTGAGCACAAAGGCCATGATGGTGTAAAACCAGCCTAAAATTTTAGGCCAGCCCTTCCCCAGACCACCGTACTTTTCCCACATGAGGAGCAAATAGTTTAAAAGCCCCCAGACCATATAGGTCCAGTTGGCCCCGTGCCAGATGCCGGTGAGAAGCCACACCACGAATAGGTTGCGCACAACCTTCCACTGTTTGTCCATACGGCTGCCGCCCAGGGGAAAGTACACATAGTCCCGGAACCAGGTGGTCAGCGAGATATGCCACCGGCGCCAAAATTCCGAAACAGAGGTGGAGATATAGGGGTAATTAAAATTTTCAAGAAAGTGAAAGCCAAACATGCGCCCCAGACCGATAGCCATGTCGGAGTAGCCGCCAAAGTCGTAGTAGAGCTGGAGGATATAGCAAAAGGCCCCCAGCCAGGCAAAGGCCACCGACGAGGGCGCGCCGTCCTTAAAGGCAATATCGGCTACCACCGCAAGCTGGTTGGAGAGGATGACCTTCTTGCCCAGACCCAGCAGAAAGCGGCATACGCCGGAGGAGAAATCACTCCAGGTTTCCCGGCGGTGGTCAATTTCGTCGGCCACGGTTTCGTACTTGACAATGGGCCCGGCAATGAGCTGGGGAAAGAGGGAGACATACAGCCCTACCTTATAGAGGGAGGGCTGCACCTCCGCCCGGTCACGGGCCACGTCCAGCACATAGCTCATGGCCTGGAAGGTGAAGAAGGAAATGCCGATGGGCAGCTCGATAACGGGTATCATAAACTGAAAGCCCAGCAGGTTCAGGTTTGTGAGCACAAAGACCAGATATTTAAAGACAAAAAGAATGGACAGGTTAAAAACGGCGGTGCAGATAACGACGGGTTTTACACTCTGACCCGCCGCCTTACGCTTGCCCACCCACAGGCCCAATAGCCAGTTACAAAAGATGGAGGCCATCATCACCAGCACAAACCATGGCTCACCGAAGGCATAAAAAAGCAGAGAGGAAACCAGCAGCAGAAGATTCTGTCCCTGCCGATGCCCCCGAAAAGGGATGTAATAGCAGAACAGAACGAACGGTAAAAAGAGAAACAAAAAAATGGAGCTTGAAAAAAGCATAAAATGGGCTCCTTGTCAGTAATCGGTGGTAAGGCAGGGGGGAGGTTCCCTATTTCTTCGCGGGAATGATTTCGATCCAATAGCCGTCAGGGTCTTCTATAAAGTAAATGCCCATGGCGGTATTTTCAAAGCAAACGCAATCCATGGCCTTGTGGCGGGCAAGCAGCTCCTCAAAGCGATCGGTGACAAAGGCAAGATGGAACTCACACTCACCCAGGTCATAGGGTTCGGTGCGATCCTTCAGCCAGGTCAGCTCCAATTGAAAATCGCTCTCCCCGTCGCCCAGGTACACCAGGTGAAAGGAGCCATCTCCCGCTACCTTCTCCCGCACGGGCGAGAGTTCCAAGGCCTGCTTATAAAAGACCAGGGATTTTTCCAGGTTCAGGACATTAAAGTTAAAATGAGCGAAGCGCAGCATGTAAATTACCTCCGAAGCGACGTAAGAACCTATATTCATAGGCTCGCGCAACCACCTTTTCGGGCGAAATCGTCCCATGGCATTGGCGAAAAGCCTTGTAATACGTCAGTATGACGGCGACTTTTCGCCTTGCCTGAGATGAGTTCACCTCAAAAATTCGGCCACGGTGGCCTATGAATACAGGTTCTAAATTGAAATCAGTATAGCACGAGCGGGGCAGGGGAGCAATATGCCATCTGTCATAGGAAAATGAAAAGTGGGGGGAGGAGCACAAAATTTTCCTGTTCTTTACATGGGGAAAATCACTTTCCGCCAAGTACCTCCTCGGCTATCCGTCTGCCGGTGGGGGTGACGGCAAGGCCGCCCATGCCGGTTTCACGCAGGGAGGCGGGCAGAGCATCGCCTACGGCGCGCATGGCGTCAATCACCTCGTCGCAGGGAATGGGGAAGGTGACGCCGGAGAGCGCCATTTCGGCGCAGGAGAGGGCGTTGACCGCCCCCATGACGTTGCGCCCCACGCAGGGCACCTCCACCAGTCCGGCTACCGGATCGCACACCAGCCCCAGCGTGTTGGCCAGTGCCATGGCGCAGGCGTGAGACATTTGCAGCGGGTTGCCGCCCATTAAAGCGGTCAGGGCTGCCGCCGCCATGCCCGAGGCCGAGCCTACCTCGGCCTGACAGCCACCCTCCGCCCCGGAAATAGAGGCACGGGAGGCGATGACCTGACCAAAGCCCGCCGAGACAAAGAGGGCCTGGGTCATCTCCTCGTCGGTAAGCTTGTCCCGGGCTTGGAGCGGCAGCAGAACGGCGGGCAGCACTCCGCTGGCTCCCGCTGTGGGCGCAGCTACAATCCGCTTCATGCAGGCGTTGCACTCGCCGGTTTTCAGGGCGGTGGCAATCACCGCACGGAGGAAGTCGCCGCACAGAGCGCCCACAGAGTGTTCCACTGCGCCGCCCATGCCGCCCACCATACCGCTGGGGGAGCGCAAGGTGCTGTCGTAGTGTGCCGCGGATGACTTCATGGCCTGCCACAGCTTAGACATTTGCGTCCAGGAGTCTGTTCCCTCCACGCCGCGGTCACGGGCGTCGTCATTCTGTACCGCCAGCCAGAGGGGGGATTCCTCCGCTGCCCGGATCAGGCTTTCTACCGAAGTAAAGGCCATATCAGCCAACCTCCTCGTCCATGTTTAAATAGGCAACCTGCACAATGCCGGGGCAACCGCGCAGTTCGTCAATCGCTTCCGCCCAAATGCCCTGATCACTCTCCAGAACCATGACGGCAAGTCCGCCCCGCATATCGCGGTAGAGCTGCATGGTGGCGATGTTCACCTGTCGGCGGGAGAGAATGGCGGTGACCTCGGCAACCATACCAGGCTTGTCCTCGTTGCGGATGATCAGAGTGGGGTGTTCACCGGAAAAGCTGGCCTCCAGTCCGTCGATGGCGTTCACCTTTACCCGTCCGCCCCCCAGGGAGGAGGCCATGACCTCCAGCTTGCGGCCCGCGCTGTCCTCCAGGCGCAAAAGCACCGAGTTAGGGTGGGTGCCCCGAAGCACAACCGAGCCCACGGTAATGGACATTCCTTGCGCCTCCGCCAGCGCAAAGCTGCGGGGAATGTCGGGGTTATCGGGCTGCATTCCCAGAAGCCCCGCCGCCAGCCCCCGGTCGGTACCGTGCCCCTTGCCTGTGGCGGCGAAGGAGCCGTGGAGCAGCAGCTCGGCTTTGACAGGCGGCTGTCCCAGCAGCTTGCGGGCAATTAGGCCGATGCGTACCGCACCGGCAGTGTGAGAGCTTGACGGCCCCACCATGACAGGACCCATAATGTCAAAAATGTTCATAGGCAAGAAGCACCTTCTTATATAAATTAATTGATTTGGTCGTCGGGTCGCCGCAAGTGCGGCGATACAAGCGTTTTACCCCGGAGGGGGGAAACCTTGATGCGGGACGGATATATTCCGGCCCAGCAGATAAAAGACGATGGGGTCCCCGCACAGCGCGCCAGCGTTGGGTGGGGGGAGTGGCCCCACCATGACAGGACCCATAATGTCAAAAATATTCATGCCATTATTCCGCCTTTTTATCAATAAATTCTGGTCTAAACTTAGAATACATGATTTTCTGCTCGCTGTACAAGCCCGAATAGCCGGAAAGCATATAGGCTGTGGCACAGCATAGAGCAAACAGAGGTAGGCTCTGACCGCCAAACAGCTCAAAAGCCAGCAGCAGCGAGGTCATAGGGCAGTTGGTAACGCCGCAAAAAACGCCCACCATGCCCAACCCTGCGCCGAAGGAAGGGGAGAGTCCCAGCAGGGGGGCGGCCACGCAGCCAAAGGTGGAGCCCGTGAAAAAGACGGGCACAATTTCGCCGCCTTTAAAGCCAGCCCCCAGGGTGACGGCGGTAAAGAGCATTTTTAGGAGAAAGGCCTCCGGCCGAGCTTGTCCGGCAGTGGCGGCCAGAATAATCCCACCGCCCGCGCCGTTATAGTCGTAAGTGCCGGGCGCCCACAGCCACACCAAATAGGTAAGTGCAATGACGATGGCTCCGCCCGCCAGCCCTCGTGTTACAGGGTGAGGGAGAAAACGGTTATATAGCTTGGATGCGGCGTGCATAATCCGGCAGAATAGAATGGACAGCAGGGCAAGGAGTACCCCCATGCCCAGCACCTGCAAGACACTGACCGCCGAGAGGGTGGGCACGCCGGAGAGGACATAGGCGGTGGGCGTGATGCCAAACCAGCCCGCCACGCCCAGGGCAATCAGTGAGGAGAGCAGACAGGGGACAATGGCCGCATAGTACATCACGCCTACGCTTACCACTTCCATGGAAAAAATGGCCGCGGTGAGTGGAGTGCCAAAGAGGGCGGCAAAGGCGGCCGACATGCCGCACATGGTCACCATGCGGCGGTCCTTATCGTCTAGGCCCATCCGGTGGCCCAGCTTGGAGGAAATTGCGCCCCCCAGCTGGAGCGCCGCGCCCTCCCGCCCCGAGGAGCCGCCCACCAGGTGGGTCAGTACGGTGGAGAGAAAAATGAGCGGGGCAGTGCGCAGACGCAGGGGGGTGTTTTCCCGGACGGCTACCAGAACAAAATTGGTGCCCCGATCCTTTTCCATGCCGCACCAGCGGTAGAGCAGGGCAATCAGCGCCCCGCCCGCGGGGAGCAGCCAAATTAGCCAAAAATGTTCCAGCCGCAGGTCGGTCACCAGTTCAATGGCGAAATGAAAGGCCGTACCCACGCCGCCGCAGACCATGCCGATAATACAGGAGAAGAGCAGCCACTTGAGAAAAATGGCGCTCTGGTGGGGCAGGAGATTAGATTCTTTGATTTTGGTTTTCACAAAAGGGTCATCTTCCTTATTTATCATAGTTGCAGAAATTATACCATGTCATTGACTTTTTTGCACTTGTTGATGAATTTTTTTTGTGATTGTGCTATACTATGCTAAACACAAACCGTTGCCCGGGATAAAATGTAGGTTTTGTGGTGGAGCCAATGCTCGAATGTATCGCCAGAGCACGTTTTGCGCATTTGATAAATGCGCGCATTATGAAGGAGGAATTACCGTTCATGGACCCAATATGGCCCCAACTACTGCTTCAAGCGATTCTGATTTTACTCAACGCCTTTTTTGCCGCTACCGAAATTGCCGTGATTTCCCTCAACGACAATCTTTTGCGCAAGCAGGCGGAAGAGGGGGATAAGAAGGCAGTTAAATTATTAAAGGTGGTAGAGAGTCCTACCCGCTTTCTTTCCACCATTCAGGTTGGCATTACCCTAGCGGGCTTTTTGGGTTCGGCTTTTGCTGCCGATAACTTTGCCGGGCGGATTACCGCCTGGGCGGCGGCTCGGTATGCGCTTGATGCCGCCACCCAGGGCGCGGTACGCACCCTGTCGGTGGTGCTGATTACCATTGTGCTTGCCTTCTTCACTCTAGTCTTTGGCGAGCTGGTGCCCAAGCGTATTGCCATGCAAAAGGGCGAGAAAATCGCGGGATTTGCCTGCGGGGCTATTTCTGTGCTCTCGGTAGTGATGCGCCCGGTCATTTGGCTGCTCACCGCCTCCACCAACGGCGTGCTCCGTCTGCTACATATCGACCCCAATGCCGAGAGCGAGGAAGTCTCGGAAGAGGAGATTCGTATGATGGTGGACATTGGCGAGGAGAAGGGCGCCATTGAGTCAGGCGAAAAAGAGATGATCGAAAACATCTTTGAATTTAACAATATGACTGCCGAGGACGTGATGATTCACCGTACCGACGTAGTTATGATATGGGCAGACGACACCGACGACGAAATTGTCCACACCATCGAGGAGACCGGCCTTTCCCGCTACCCGGTCTACGAGGAGGACGCCGACGACGTGATCGGTGTGCTCAACAGCCGGGATTATTTTTTAAACGCCCGGCGGGAGAGCCCCAAGCCCCTGCGGGAGCTGCTGCGCAGCGCCTACTTCGTGCCGGAATCGGTGCGCACTGACGTGCTTTTCCGGGATATGCAGGAAAAGAAGGTGCATCTTGCTGTGGTGGTGGACGAGTACGGCGGCACCAGCGGCATCATCACCATGGAGGACTTGCTGGAGGAAATCGTGGGTAATATCTACGACGAGTTTGACCCCCAGGATGAGCAGGAGATTGTTCCCGTGGGCGAAAATCTTTGGCGGATTGCCGGTTCTGCCGAGCTGGAGGAGGTTTCTGACGCACTGTGTCTCCCCCTGCCCGAAGATGAGGAGTACGACACCCTGGGCGGCCTGATTTTTGCACAGCTTTCGGTCATTCCGGAGGATGGAAGTCACCCTGAGGTAGAGGTCAACGGTCTGCACATTAAGGTAGAGGAGCTTCGTGACCGCCGGGTAGAGTGGGCGCTGGTCTCCAAGGCAGAAGCCCATGCCGAGAACGAGGAAGAATAACAAAAAAACAAGCAGCGCAGGAAACATCCTGCGCTGCTTGTTTTTTCAATCTGTCGAAAAAGTCTCTCTCGGCGCACACTGGTGAGGAATCCGCATCATCCCCTCCCCGCCGCCAAAGGCGGTGGTGGGATTCACCCGTCTTTCTTCTACGCTTATCTCTATCTCCTCGGTAGCCTGACCTGCCGACCGCGAGTTACTTTCCGAGCGGAGGAAAGTAACCAAAGTCCGGCGGGGTAGCAACCCCGAACCCCGTAAGTCCACGGCGGCGGTACGGTTCAAGGAGTGCCCTTTGTAGGGGCGCACACTGTGCGCCCGCCCGTGCCTCGTCCTTGGCGTTCCATCTCATCCGTGTCGCGAACGACGGGCACGGTAATTTGTCAGCGCCAGCAATTCAATGAGTGCAACCAATGCAGCCATCGGCAGGGCAGAACTACTATACTCTGGCGGACATTGTAACCTTGTGACAGAACCGAGGACACCTTTTGCATGGTCTAAGCGAAAACTTGCGCTGTTTTTTTATAAAAAACTTGTTGACAAAAAGAAAAAAAAGGTATACTTTATAATCAGTAATAATTCTTATTAATGAAAAGGAGGAAATACATAATGGATCATCAAAAGCTTACAAACGAGGTTGGCGCTCCTGTGGCCGAAAACGAGCACTCCATTACCGCAGGACCCCGAGGGCCTGTTATGCTCCAGGACGTGTGGATGCTGGAGAAGCTGGCTCACTTTAACCGGGAGGTTATTCCAGAGCGGCGGATGCACGCCAAGGGCTCCGGCGCGTACGGCACCTTTACCGTCACCCATGACATTACCAAGTATACCAAGGCAAAGCTTTTCTCTGAAATCGGAAAGAAAACCGATCTCTTTGTTCGCTTTTCCACTGTTGCGGGAGAGCGGGGCGCCGCTGATGCCGAGCGGGACATCCGCGGTTTTGCCTGCAAGTTCTATACTGAGGAGGGCAACTGGGATCTGGTAGGCAACAATACCCCCACCTTCTTTATCCGTGACGTACATAATTTCCCCGACCTCAACCGCGCCGTCAAGCGCGACCCCCGCACCGGTCTGCGCAGCGCGCAGAATAACTGGGACTTCTGGACACTTCTGCCCGAGACCTTCCACCAGCGCACCATTGTCATGTCCGACCGGGGCATTCCTGCCAGCTACCGCCACATGCATGTGTTCGGTGAGCACACCTTCAGCTTTTATAACGCCGAAAACCAGCGCGTTTGGGTCAAGTTTCACTTCCATACCCAGCAGGGCATTAAGAACCTCACCGATCAGGAGGCCGAGGCGCTGGTGGGCAAAGACCGCGAGAGCCACGGCCGCGACCTGTACGAGTCCATTGAAAAGGGCGATTTCCCCAAGTGGACCATGTATGTGCAGATTATGACCGAGGAGCAGGCGAAAAAGCACTATGAAAACCCCTTTGACATCACCAAGATTTGGCGGCACAAGGAGTTCCCGCTCGTTGAGGTTGGTGTGCTGGAATTAAACCGCAACCCGGAAAACTATTTTGCCGAGGTGGAGCAGGCAGCCTTTACCCCCGCCCATGTGGTGCCCGGCATCGGCTTCTCGCCGGATAAGTTCCTCCAGGGCCGTCTCTTTGTCTACGGCGACGCCCACCGCTATCGCCTGGGCGTAAACCACAACTTGATTCCCGTCAACCAGGCCAAGCACGCCGAGGTGCACGATTATCACCGGGACGGCGCCATGCGGGTGGATGGCAACTACGGCGGCGCACCGGCTTACAGCCCAAACAGCTATGGACAGTGGACGGCGCAGCCAGAGGTCATGGAGCCGCCCCTGGATTTGGATGGAGCCATGTATGCCTACGATCCCTCCGATGACCCCACCGACGATAATTTTAAGGCCGGCGGAGACCTGTGGCGGATTCTGGCGGAGGACAAGAAGGCCCTTCTGATTGAAAATACCGCCCGCAATATGGAGCCGGTCACCAAAAACATTAAGTACCGCCACGCCGTTCACTGCTACTGGGCAGATAAGGAGTATGGAGAGCGGATGACCGAAGCGATGGGGCTGTCCATGGACAGAGTGCGCAAGCTGGCACAGGGCGACCATAAGGCTTTGGTTGCCGCTACCCTGGCTGAGGAGCGGTAAAATGCGCGGGATACTGCTTACCGCACTGGGTATCCTCTGCTTGGGCGTAGGCGCTGTGGGTGCGCTGGTGCCCGTACTGCCTACCACGCCCTTTGTTCTGCTGGCGGCAGGGTGCTTCGGCGGCAGCAGCCCGCGGCTCTATGGCTGGCTTGCACGCACCCGCTACTTCGGCGCATTTCTGGAAAATTACAAAAGCGGCGGCGGTGTGCCCAGGCAGGTAAAAATTCGTTCCCTGGTGTTTCTGTGGGGAATGCTGATTCTGTCGGTGATATTGACCCGCAGCCTGCATCTGGGAATCTTTCTTACCCTGGTGGGAACCGCCGTTACCGCGCACATTTTGCTTCTGAAAACAAAAACATAATGGTGCGGATAAAACCTCCTGAAGCAGCGCTTCAGGAGGTTTTGCTTCAAAAAATAGAGCTAAAAACAGCATAAGAATGCGCTTGCTTTTGTGCAAGAAGGACATAAGCGAACAGAGGGTAGAAAAATTTGTGCAATATTCCTATTAACCCTGTTGTTAATCTGTGGACACTTCTCGTGATTTCCTCTTTTCAAACGTAGCGCTTTGTTGTATGATTAATATGTCGAGAAATTGGCTAACATGAAATTGACGCCCGATTTGGAGGTAAGCCAGACTATGAGAAAAACCAAGATTATCTGCACCCTCGGCCCCGCGGTAGACAGCGAGGAAATGGTTCGTAAACTTATCATTGCCGGTATGAATGCCGCCCGTTTTAACTTTTCCCACGGCACCCATGAGAGCCATCTGGCTCAGCTGCTGAAGCTGCGCCGCGTCCGTGACGAGCTGGGCTGCCCCGTGGCCGCGATTATGGACACCAAGGGCCCCGAAATTCGCATTAAGACCTTCAAGAACGGCCCTGTGGAGCTGAAGAAGGGTGATACCTTTACCCTCACCACCGCCGACTGCGAGGGTGATAACACCAAGGTGTCGGTTACCTACCTTAATCTCCATGAGGAGGTTGCCCCCGGCAACCACATTCTGGTGGATGATGGCCTGATTGACCTGCTGGTGGAGAGCATTAACGGCAAGGAAATTACCTGCACCGTGGAAAACGGCGGCCCCCTCTCCAACAATAAGAGCATTAACATTCCCAATGTGCACATTCTTCTCCCCTCCCTTACCGACAAGGATCGGGAGGATTTGAAGTTTGCCTGTGAGAACGACTTTGATTTTATCGCCGCTTCCTTTGTCCGCAAGGCATCCGACGTGGAGGACATCCGCGCCTGCCTGCATGAGCACGGCGGCGACAATATCCGCATCATCGCCAAGATTGAGAACCGCGAGGGCGTGGACAATCTGGAGGAAATTGTGGCCGTGTCCGACGGCGTCATGGTCGCGCGCGGAGATCTGGGTGTGGAAATTCCCGCCCACGAGGTGCCGATTCTCCAGAAGAAGATGATTCGCATCACCACCATGAGCGGCATTCCCGTTATTACCGCCACTCAGATGCTTGACTCTATGATGCGTAACCCCCGCCCCACCCGTGCCGAGGTTTCCGACGTAGCCAACGCCGTTTTTGACGGCACCTCCTGCGTCATGCTCTCCGGCGAGACCGCCTCCGGCAAGTACCCCATCGAAGCGGTGGAGGCCATGGTGGCCACCGTCACCGCCGCCGAGGAGGCCATCGACTACTGGCACCGTTTCCGTGAAAAGAGCGCGTACATAGACTGTACCGCTATCTCCAACGCCATCACCCACACCTGCTGTATGGCGGCCATGGACTTAAACGCCAAGGCCATTCTGGCTCCTACCGAGTCGGGCTACACTGCCAAGGTTATCTCTCGCTTCCGCCCTGCCTGCTCCATTGTGGCGCTTTGCCAGAGCGAGAAGGTGCGCCGCCAGCTCTCCATCTCCTGGGGCGTGGCCTCCTACCTCACCGGCTTTGTGGACTCCACCGACCGGCTGTTCTCCCTGACGGTGGACGTAGCCGTCAAGGAAGGCGCTGTTGAGCCGGGTGATACCGTGGTCATTACTGCCGGCGTGCCCATTGGGCAGAGCGGTACCACCAATTTGATTAAAGCTCAAGTGGTGGGCGAAAAGCTGAAAATGTAAGTTAGAGCGTTTCTGAAAAGTCGCTGTGTCCGGAATTTTGAACAGAAATTGTACCAGGCAAGCTATTTTCCCACAGGAATCCTGGGCGGATTTCAAGGAAAAACGGCGCGGCATGGCGAAATTTT
>CAZDDZ010000037.1:0-21769 GCA_964504285.1 uncultured Pseudoflavonifractor sp. | reverse complement strand
CGCTCTCAGCCGTTTCGTGCTCGCCTCGATCAGGGGCTTGATTAATATACCAGACCCTGCGACACTTGTCAACACTTTTCTTGTATTTATATCGTTTTTTCTGAAAAAGTCTTTTCGCAGACATTTGTCCACGAAATGTACTGTTGCGGAGGACGCTGCTATACCTTATAATAAAGAGAAGAATACAAGGTCCTTCTCTTTATATATATAAGAGAACAAACGAATCAGGAGGTACGCCTTATATGCCAATCCGTGTTCCTGACTCCCTACCCGCCCGTGCCGTGCTGGAGGGAGAGAATATCTTCGTGATGACTGAGCACCGAGCACTGCACCAGGACATCCGTCCTTTAAATGTGCTCATTCTAAACCTGATGCCCACTAAAATTGTTACCGAAACCCAAATCCTGCGCAAGCTTTCCAACACGCCTTTGCAAATCCATGTAGATTTGCTGCGCACCTCCAGCTATATCTCCCAGAATACAGACAGCGACCATCTGGAGAGCTTTTACACTACCTTTGACCAAATTAAGGACGAGAAGTACGACGGCATGATCATTACCGGCGCACCGGTGGAGAATATGGAATTCGACCAGGTGGACTACTGGGCTGAGCTCTGTGAGATTATGGAGTGGACGAAAACCCACGTTCATTCCACCCTGCACATCTGCTGGGGCGCTCAGGCAGGACTTTATTATCACTACGGGATTG
The DNA here is from genome assembly GCA_964504285.1 of uncultured Pseudoflavonifractor sp. GTDB lineage: Bacteria > Bacillota > Clostridia > Oscillospirales > Oscillospiraceae > Pseudoflavonifractor. The sequence continues at coordinate 21,061 of CAZDDZ010000037.1, read as the reverse complement.
AAAAGCGGAGCCTGCCGAAAAAGCTCTTTGGCGTGTTTGAGCATACGGTACTCAAGCCCAGCTCCCCTCTGTTCCGCGGATTTGATGACATTTTCCTGGCACCCAACTCCCGATACACCGAGGTTTGGAAGGAAGATATATTAAAGGTAGCGGATCTGGAGCTGATTGCCTCCTCCCACGAGGCCGGTGTTTTCGCGGTCAAGAGCCGTGACAGCCGCCAGTTTTTTATCACCGGCCACCCCGAGTATGATCCCGATACCCTCTCGAAGGAGTATTGGCGGGATGTAAACAAGGGTCTGGAGATTGATGTGCCCGCCCACTATTTCCCCGGCGACAATCCCCAGAAGCCCCCGGTGGTCCGCTGGCGCAGTGCCGGGCAGCTGCTCTATACCAACTGGCTCAATTACTACGTCTATCAGACCACGCCGTACGACGTGAAGGAGATTTAGCCAGAGCGTTTCTGAAAGTCTACGAAACGCAGATCGACAGCATTTCGGTTCCCGGCTTAATAGGACAGGGCAGGAAGGTAACGCTTCCCGCCCTGTCCTTAGTTTTTATTCCTTCTTAGACTTAGAGCGTATCTGCGAGCGAAAGGAAGCCCTGTGGGTGCTCTTTCGCACTATTTTTTCCTCCGAACTCTTTTGCTTCCTGCATGTACATTATGCTTTAACGGAGAAATAATAGTGGCCGAAAAAAACCGCCTATCACTTGTGATAGGTTATGGGCCAAATCCTTGATTTCTGAAATATGATTTGTTATGTTAAATTTGTATCGAGCCGTTTTGTTTCTAACGGCAACTATAAAAGGAGGATACTTGCATGAACATGAAAAAACCGCTCTCTTTGCTCCTTGCAGGCACCATGCTGCTCTCTCTTGCTGCCTGTACACCCAAGAGCCAGCCAACCCCCAGCCCCTCCGCACCTGTGGTCATCACCAAAACCGCTCAGGGGTACGGTGGTGAGGTAAGCGTCACCGTCACCTTTACCGACGGTAAGATTACCAGCGTGGAGGCCGTTGGCGAGAAGGAAACCCCCGCCCTGGGCGGCGTGGCCCTCACCGAGCTGCCCCCCAAGGTGGTGGAGGCAGGCAGCGCCGAGATTGACGGCGTGGCCGGAGCAACCGTAACCTCCGAGGCCATTAAGTCTGCCGTAGCCGACGCCATTGCCGAGTTTAACGGCGAGGCTCCCACCGCCGGCGATGTGAAGATGAAGCCCGGCAGCTACACCGCTACCGCCAGCGGCTTCTCTCTGCTCCAGCCCTTGGAAGTAACCGTTACCGTCAGCGAAACCGCCATTGAAAAGATTGAGGTCACCGGAGAAAACGCCGAGACCTTCCCCTTCCTGGAGGCCGCCAAGGGCAAGCTTATTCCTCGTATGCTGGAGAATCAGAGTGTGAAGGTGGACGCCATTGCCGGCGCGACCGGCTCCAGCACTGGCATTAAGCTGGCGGCCGAAGCCGCACTGAAAGAGGCCCTGGCCGCCGGCGGCAGCGATGCCTCCGCAATTAAGAGCTTCTATACTACCCCCGCCAAGTCCACCGAGCAGGTGACTATTGACACCGACGTGCTGGTGGTCGGCATGGGCGGCTCCGGTACCGCCGCCGCCATGAGCGCCGCGGAGACCATGTACGCCGCAAATGGCGGCGATGCATCCAAGGTCTCCGTGCTGGCCATTGACAAGGCGGGCAAGTACGGCGGCACCTCCTGCATCACCGCCGACACCATGGGCATCAACGCACCCGTCTATCAGGAGACCTACTACGGCGGCAAGGACTATGTGGACGCCGACGAGATGATGGCCGACTGGATTGATTTTACCATGGGCGATGCAAAGCAAGAGGCTCTTGACCTCTTCTTTGCCGAGTCTGGCAATACAATTGACTGGCTCATCAGTCACGGCTTTGACTACGGCGAAGGCACCACCGAGGGTCAGGGCTGGGGCTTTGGCGGCCCGCAGCCCGGCTTTACCCCACGCGACAAGTTCTGTGTGAAGTTCCAGTACACCGGTCAGGGCTACGGTAACTGGAAGAAGGAAACCGGCGCTATGTTTGATTCCATTATAAAGGACTATGAAAAGCTGGGCGGCAAGTACATGCTGGAGGTCGAGGGCCAGGAGCTCATTTACGATAAAACCTCCAATACCGTCACCGGGGTAAAGGCCGTAGGTCACGACGGCACCCAGTACACTATTAACGCCAAGGCTGTTATTACCGCTACCGGCGGCTTCTCTAACAATGCCAAACTCCAGGAGCAGTATCTCTCCAACGAATACTACCCCCTCCAGGGTGCCTGGAATATGTACGGTATGACCCAGAATGACGGCAAAATTTTTGAGTCTGCCCTGAACATCGGCGCCGGTACCTATAACATCGGCATGCCCCCCATGGTGCACCTCCAGGGCGCTCCCATCACCCTGCACGAGTACCCCGTAGAGATTGTTGGTGATGAAAACGACATTGGCTTCTGGTCCAAACTCCCCCGCCGCAACTCCCTTAACGACTTCCCCAACGCTTTAGCCAGCGCCGCTTACGGCCTGCAAGTAGGTATGGACGGCCAGCGCTTCTCCAACGAGGCAGGCACCTTCCAGAGCTGGAAGTCCGGCCCCAAGTACTACACCATCTGGTCCGACGATTACTTTCAGAACGTGAAGCAGAGCGGTCTCCCCGTCAGCTTTAACGACGACCTGACCTGCCAGGGCGGCATTGACGCGGGCAAGCCCATTGATAACGTCTACGACGTGATTGACCTGTGCGTGAGCAAGGGCATTGCCTACAAGGCAGACACCCTGGAGGATCTGGCCAAGCTGCTGGACATCGACCCCGCCACCCTCGCCGGCACTGTCTCCACCTACAACGCCGCCGTGGCGGCCGGTGAGGACAAGGAGTTCGGCAAGAGCGCCGACTTCCTCACCATGAGCATTGCGGGTGAGGGTCCCTACTACGCTTTCGTGGGTGCGTCCTACATTTACTCCACTGTCGGCGGCCTGGACGTAGACACCAATCTGCGCGTTCTTGGCTCCGACAACGCCACGCCCATCAACGGTCTCTATGCCGTTGGCACCGACTCCTTGGGCGTCCTGTTCAGCGAGCAGAAGGAGTACGTTACTTACGGCGGCGCGGCCCAGGGCTGGGCCTACACCTCCGGCCGTATTGCCGGCAAGTCTGCCGTTGAGGCTGTTTCCGCCAAGTAAGCACTTATGGAAGCTCTGATTAAACGCCACATGTCTAGGCGGTGTCTTTTACGCCCGCACTGCGCCAAAAAACCTTGAAATCCGTCAGGATTCTTGCAATTTTCTGGCTTTTCGGACAAAAAATTCACACGCTAATCCACACAACTGGATTTAATCAGAGCTTCCTTAAAAAAGAGTGTCACGCATTGTTTGTGTGACACTCTTTTTTCCGTTATGTGTGGCCAGTAGATCCATGCACCCCACGGGGGTCTGCGTCCTTCATCCCCCGTCAGCGTGCATGAAAATGTATTAAAGCGCTTCTGAAAAGTCCTGGCGACCGTCCTTCCAACAAAAAATTTCGGCCACCCCGCCTTTCAGAAACGCTTTAATCCGTCCACTAGATTCCCTTCCTTTTCCTTTTTTTACATCGGGCAGTTGAAATTTGGGCATAATTTCGATATGATAGGCCTGTCCCACAACCGACTTTTAAGGAGCGTTTCCCATGAATGTAACCTACGAGACCATTAAAAACGACCCGGAAATTCGCACCTACATCTCTCAGGCCGATGCCTCTCTTTTGTCCCTTGGCTTTACTGAGCACGCTTTTGCCCATGTAACCAAGTGCGCCGAAACTGCCAGCTCCCTGCTGAACAATCTGGGCTACAATCAGCGTGAAATAGAGCTTGCCAAAATCGCAGGGTTTATGCACGACATTGGCAACGTGGTAAACCGCAACGACCATGCCCAGTCGGGGGCGGTTATGGCCTTTCGTATTCTTGACAAGCTGGGCATGGAGCCTGCCGACGTAGCCATAGTGATTACCGCCATCGGCTATCATGACGATAAAACCGCCTTTCCGGTGAATGCCGTGGCCGCCGCCCTGCTTCTGGCTGACAAAACTGATGTGCGCCGCAGTCGGGTGCGTAACAAGGACACCATCAGCTTTGATATTCACGACCGGGTCAACTACGCCGTTGAAAAGTCAGTGACCGCACTGGATTTGAGCACACGCACCTTTACCCTGACTCTCACCATTAACCCGGAGGTCTGCGCCGTCATGGATTACTTTGAGATTTTTCTCGACCGGATGCTTCTCTGCCGCAAAGCCGCCGAGTTCTTCGATCTGACCTTTAAGCTGGACATTAACGGTCTGGCGTTACTTTAAGCCATCCAACAGGCCCGGAGCCTACTTTCCGTCAGAGCAAGCGCTCTGACGGGCTTTTTTATTTCCTCAGGCTGTGACGCGCCACTTGGCGCGGTTTAGATGTAGCCCCATTAGCTTGGCGAATAAAAAAACCTTACAAATACCACACCCCCCCGACCATCCAATGTGATCGGGGGGCTACTTCCCGTCAGAGCAGGCTCTAACGGGTTCCCGTTCCCTTTTTATCTGCTCGGGCGAAATGAATTCGCCCGGCATCAAGATTTTGCTTTGCAAAATACTTGTGACGCGCCACTTGGCGCGGTTCAGATGTAGCCCCATTGGCTTGGCGAATAAAAAAAACCTTACAAATACCACAACCCCCCGACCATCCAATGTGATCGGGGGGCTACTTCTGGTATTCAATTTCCGACACTCAATTTACCTCTTACTTTCTACAATTTGCCGCGCATTGATTCACTTAGGAATGGGAAAACACTGGTGTTGCAGTTACCTAAAACACTGGTTGCACAATCGGTTCCGTCTTGGGCAATACTTTGCTTCTGAGGTTGCCGTGTGCTTGCTCGCACAAGCGAGAGATGTTTGGAACTTCATCCTTGGTTTTCGGTTTCCTAGCCTCTGCTACGCCGCGCCGGGGGATTAGACCTAACATTGTACTTTTAGAAAACTTCCAGAGCCTCTTAGCCCATTGGACTCACCCCTTCTTTTTTCTGTCTAAATTGTACTACCAACTCCGTATCATGTCAAGTGTTTTTGTAACAAAAAACAAATTCTGTTTTACATACAAAGAATGAGCGGGAAAACCCGCTCACAGGCTGGCGACTTTGTAGCCAGCCTGTGAGCGATTTGGGCATACTGCCAAAATCGGTCGCCTGCGGGCGGGTTCCTGCACGCGAAAGCGGGGGCTCCGCCCCCCTTTCACACTATCCCCCCGCTCAAAACTGCAACCTTTTAACATTCATTTTAAAATGGTAGTTTTTTAACAGCCTGACCAGCATAATCTGTGAGCGGGAAAACCCGTTCATTCTCCAAAGAATAGTTTCAGTACAATGCCGTAAATGACCGACGCGCTGATGCCGAAAACCAGCACCGGCCCGGCAATAACAAACATCTTGGCAGCCACACCGGTAATAAAACCTTCGCTTTTAAATTCCAGCGCGGGGGATACCATGGCGTTTGCGAAGCCGGTGATGGGTACCAGGGTTCCCGCCCCAGCGTGCTTTGCCAGTTTGTCAAACCATCCTAGTCCTGTAAAGAGAGCGGCCAGGAACACCAGGGTGATGGACACGCAGGCTCCTGCTGCCGTCTCGCTCAGTCCCATACTTTTGTAGAGGTTTAAAAGCCCCTGCCCCGCCGTGCAGATTGCTCCTCCCACCAGAAAGGCCCAGCAGAGATTTTTCCATAGCGGTGAAGGCTTAGATTTTGAATTTACATATTTTCCGTATTCCTTGTTGGTCATGTCCATATGACGCACCATTCCTTTCCTTTAGAACAAACACGACAAGCCGTGTCCCGGTTTTGAAACTAGAGCGTTTCTGAAAAGTCGCTGTGTCTGGAATTTTGAACAAAAATCTGGTCAGGCAAGCCGTTTTTCCACAGGAATCCTGGGTGGATTCCAAGGAAAAACGGTGCGGCATGGCGAGATTTTTGTCAAAAGGACGGATGCATGGACTTTTCAGAAACGCTCTAGGAAACCTCTGATTAAATCCCGCCGCATGTCTCGGCGGTGCCCTTTTTGTCCAGACTGCACCAAAAAACTTCGCAATTTGGAGAATTCCTGCATCTTGGGGGCTTGCCGGACAAAAAATACACGTCCTAATTCACACGCCTGGATCTAATCCTAGTATTGTCCTTGACAAGGACAATTATCCGTGGTACACTTCATTTACTAGTTAAGTAATTTAGTAATTTAGTAAATCGAGGTAGTGAAATATGAATATTCCAACCACTCTTAAACACAAGCCGGTTATCGTGGCCGAAGATTACAGTCATATTGACGGCCGCACCGCCTACGAAACCGATGCTCAGGGCCTTTCGCTCGGGCTTGCTCAGTGGAATGACCGGGGCCGGGTGGACATTTCCGCAAAGGTCTGGCGGTACACCGGTGAAAAGTGGTCTCGCCAGTCGGAGGAGCTGCCCCTCCACCGGGTGCTGGATTTGGCTATTCTTACCTGTCGGGCCGACCTCTATCTCAAGGAAGAAGCTTACCGCCATCCCGCACTTTTTGACGCTGACCATCCCCAGATAGACCGCATTGGCTTGCAGGGGGATGCCATGACAGTTGCCGTCTGCACCGAAAACGACCACATCAAGGAGGACATGGCTCTGTTCCGGGACGCGCTGGCCAAGGACGGCGAGCTGCTGGGCGAACGGATGGCGGTTCTCGCCCGCCTGCTGGGTGAGCTGGGCTATCACGGGTAATGACCGCAGGGCATAGGAGCCCGGGTCGATCAGGACATCGCCCCCTACGGCGCAGACCCGGCTGCCGCCATTTTAATGGGCTGAAATGAGCAAAACATGAGCCGCCGGCAAATTGCCGGCGGCTCATGTTTTGCTCATTTCATTATGTCATTGCAAATAAAATCTTTGCTACCTCGCCGCGCTTAATCGGATTGTTGGGAAAAATCATATTTCCCTCCGCACCGCTGACTACACCCTGGCCCACCAAAGTTTTGACATAGGGGACGGCCCACTCGGGCACCCTGGGCGCGTCGGAAAAGGTAAGTTCGGCCTCGGCGTAGCCCTTCTGCTGTACGCGGCCCAAAATGGTCATAGCCTCTGCCCTGCTGATGTCACTTGCCACATTGGCATAGAGCGTACCGTCACCCTCCATGCTCCCTTTCAGATAACCCAGGGCGTACATGGCCTTGACACCGGGCAGCGCCCACTCCGGAATGCTGTCGTTATCCGCAAAGGGCAGAACCGTGCTCTCGTACTCGGTTAAATCCAGTCCCAGCCAGCGGGCGGTCATAGCAAAAAGCTCACCACGGGTAATGGCCTTATCAGGCTGGTAAAGAAGCGCGCCGTCCGTCCCCTCCACACCGTTACTTACCTTGCGGTGATAAAGGTAGGCGGCATAGGGCTCGGCCCAGTGCCCCTCTGTGTCACTAAATACAGGAGGCTGCCCGGTCAACGCGTCCACATTGACGGTACCCCGGCCAATGTTGCCCGATGCATCGGTAGCAGTGACCGCCACACGGTGGAGCTTACCGTCGGGATTGGGCAGAGTTGCCTTGACTGTGCCGGTGGCAACGTCAAAGGTGCTTTTTACCACCGCGCCGTCATAGGTCACCTGAATCTGCCCGGCGGTCAGTTTTTTGTCCATAAGATCGGTCACCGTAGCCGTCAGCTGGGTATTTGTGCGCTTAACCGATATTACCGGCGGAGTGGTATCGCTCACCCGCTCGTTAGAGGTGGTCAGCTGGTCGAGCCAGAAGGTACCCGCGGTCTTTTCCCCATCGCCGTAGAGAAGGTTGATGGAGCGCAGAGCGCTTGCCCCGGCGGGGATTGCTGCTTCTACATACTTCCAGCCTGTAAAGTCCAGTCCCGAGAGCATGACTTCTTTGGTAGCCCCCTGTCCATCGGCAAAGGTAGCAGTCAAGCTGTTTTGAGAGCCGTCTCCAAAGACCCACAGATTTAAATACATCTCCCCGGCAGCGGGGGTAAGGGTTGTAACAATGCTGGCGGACGCACCCTTTCCGGCGTCGTAGTCAGCCCGCAGGCTGGCACTGCCGTAGCGTACCCGGTCGGTGTTCTTCTCCCAGTTTAAGGTCAGGCCACCGCTTGCAGTCATAGAGGCAATCCCGCTCTCAAAGTTCTCCAGGGTATTCACATGTCCGGCCACTGCCACGGGAATGGTCACCGTCGTGCCTCCGGCGGTGACGGTCAGATTTCCGCCGGCGCTCTTGTCGGTGGCGGTAACAACCCCCTCCGCGTCCACTGTGCCCACCGCCGGATCAATGGTCCAGGTAAAGCAGGTGTCCTGGCTGGTAAGACCCAGATTTTTGTAAAAGGCCGCGGCGTTTAAGTCTGCTTTGCCGTTAGGATCCAGCGACAAAGCAGTCACCGCGTTGCCGGTAGCCGCGTCCACAAGGGTAATTTTGTCCGGATGATTGACCACCGTTACGGCGGCGCTGCCGGTGACATTTCCCGCCGCAGCAGTCACGCGGGTCACGCCGCTGGTACCGCCCGCGGTAAATACCCCGTCCGCACTCACCGATCCGTCACCGTTTTCCACCGACCAGGATACCTGCTCCGGCAGCCCCATTGTGTAGTAGTTGCTGTCCAGCCCCTGGGCTTTGAGGGGCAGCTTTGCGCCTGTGAGAAGAAAATTATCGTTGGGAGTAACATATATTCCCGCAAGTGTCCCGCTGGGGATTAGTCCGGTAGTGAGGAAGAGGGCCACACTGTTAGACCGCTCCGCCCCGTCAGCAGGCTTGTTAATGCTTCCCATGCTGCCGCCGTCAGGGTAAGTGGCTCCGATAGTGGTGGAGCCGCCGCCGTCTAGACTAATGGCATCCACGCAGCCCAGCTCCACCATGCGCATAGCCACTTGGGTGAGGGTAGCGCCGATGCTGTATCCCGGCTGCTTGCCGTCTACCGTATAAAACACCGCCGTACCATCGGCCTTCACGCCCACAGCGGAGTAGGCTGTACGCTCGGCAGGCAGGCCGCTGGATACCTGACCGTTGCTGACCAGACGGTACAGGCCGCCCATGGCCTGGTCGGCTTCATTCCAGGCGGCTTCCTTGGTGGTAATGTCCACATCCACCTTGTCGCCGGGCTGGAGGAGCTTAATATAATCGATAAAATATTTGTCGCTCTTATTATTAATGGAGAGTACCGCTTTCCCCTCCGGAATGGCGATGGCTCCCGTAGACTGGAGCACCTGCTCCACCTGATAGGTCACGCGGCCGCCCACCACAAGCTGCTCACTCTGGATAACGGTGCCCTTTACCTCGCTGATGACCACAGGCTCGTCGTCCGGACTCTCCGTCCCACTTGGGTCTGCGGGTACATTCACAGCATCGGGGGCACTCTTCACGTCCAAATCCAGATTAATGGTCTCGCCCACATTTTCCAGTACCGGGGTAAGGATCACGTCAATCCCCGGCTCGCTGTTCTGGGTGGTAGCGGCAAAGTCAGGGGTGTAGAGGACATAGTTGGTCGCCGCATTACGGATCTTATTGATGCCGCCCCCCAGAGGAAAGGTAAATCCCTTAAATGTGGCCGTGGCTGCAATCTCCGGCTTGCCGATAAAGGCGGTGCCGTCCCCCCGGAAGCCCACAGCGTGGTAGCCGTAGTTATCGCTGCCAGGCACCGAGCGCACCAGCCCGTCCGTCACTACCATACCCAGTGGCGCACCGGTAGCCAGCACGTAGAGATCGCCGTTAATGCCGCCGATGACACGCCGACCCTGGCTCTCCAGTGTCTTGGCCATGGCGGTGAGGGTGGCTCTGTTAATCACTTTGTTTCCATAGACAACCGTGGGTGTTACCTTGGAGTTGGGGGTATAGGTAAAGTACCGCTCTGTGCGCAGGTCGGAGTATGTATCGCTCCAAAAAACCTGCTTATTGAGACTTGTGCCCACCGAAAGCTCCAGCTTGTTTCCGTGAATCTCATTGCCCATGGCGTCGGATGCAGCCGCAAACGGTGCAATTCCCATTACAAGCGCAAGGGCCAGCGCCGCCGCCCGCTTTTTTAGTTGCTTCATATGTCCTCCCATTGGTTTGCCCGGAGCCTTCCCGCGCATTGGGAACGTTCCGGAAATGCTTTGGCACGGATGATTAAACTCTAATTTTCTACCTTGACACTAGTGGTTCAAAAAAGTATCAAAACGCTCATAAGCTTGCCTTTTCCGTCAGGACAGGGCCAATTTTCCTTGCCGTAAGGCAAGGAAGGCTGAGACATATTGTACTTTGTCAACCGAGGGTATGTTAACATAAAATCGATAACTTGTAAACCACTCCGACCCTTCTTGTGTATTGCCAGTTTTCACCCGGTTTAGCCATCTTTTTTCCCAAAGGCCTCCCGGGCCTTTGGCATAAGCTCCTCTAAATTGGTTTTCTCCTGGGCCTCCAGTAGCTGGCCGATCAGCTGATTGGAGAGGAGAAAGCCCTGGGGCGTGAGGTGCCAGCGGCGATCCTGACGGGCTGCCCAGCCCCGGCGCTCAAATTCAATCAGTCTTTGCTCAATGGGCTCGAAATTCATATAATACTCCCGGCGGTATTCCCATTCCTCAATGCCGCGGGTGGTGCGCATCCGGAGCATGAGGTATTCTCCTCCCCGCTCTCGCTTGGGAATCATATCATTTTCCCCTACGATTTCACCGCCTGTGAGCACGCCGGAAATATACCCCTCCAAATCCTTATGGAAGGCGTATCGCCGCCCGCCGAAGTCGGAGTGGGCGCCGGGGCCAAAGCCCAGATAGGGCTTGCTCATCCAGTATTTTAAATTGTGGCGGGACTGAAAGCCCGCCCGGGCAAAATTAGAAATTTCGTATTGGTAGTACCCTGCCTGACCCAGCCGCTCCACGGTCCACAGATAGCAATCGGCCTGCTGGTCATCGTCGGGCATTGTCTCCCCCTGGGACACCCGGCAGGCCAAGGGGGTCCCCTCCTCTACCTTAAGTCCATAGCAGGATAGGTGCTCCGGCTCCAACGCTAAAACCGTCTCCACAGTCTCCTGCCAGGAGGAAATGTCCTGACCGGGCAGCCCGTAAATCAAATCCAGCGACAGGTTTTTAATCTTGGCGGCACGAGCGGCGACTACTGCTTCCTTGGCCTGCGCAAAGCTGTGGGGGCGGTGAAGCGCCGTAAGCTCCTTCTCGCAGACCGACTGGACACCCATGGAAATACGGTTCACGCCGGCTCGGCGTAGCTTTAAAAGGGTCTTTTTGTCTACGCTGTCTGGGTTTGCCTCCATGGTAATTTCGGCGTCCCGGGTCACATGGAAGCGGCGGCGTACCGCAGAAAGAAGCTCGGCAATCCGCTTGGCCCCGTAAAAGCTGGGGGTGCCACCGCCAAAATAAATGGTATCCACCTGATACTCCTTGGCAAAGGGCGCAGTCTCCTTCAGATGGGCAAGCAGCGCCTTCTGATAGTCGTCCATACGCCCGTCGGCCCCCGCCAGCGAGTAAAAGTCGCAGTAGTCGCACTTGCTGCGGCAGAATGGAATGTGAATATAAATACCAAGCTTTTCAGCCATGAGGACACCTCTTTTTTTAAGCTCTTAAACAGAGCCATTATACCGCTTTTGTCCCTATTTGGAAATAGGGAAGTTTACACAGAAGCGCTCCCGTAGGCGCATAGGGGAGATAAGACGGCACGGAGGCGAAAAAACAGTTGGGCGAAGCCCAAGGCATTTTTCGCGTAGTAACGGCTTATCGACCCGGCTATGCGCCCATCGGGAGCGTGACACCTCTCTTGACAACTTTGCTGCGTGTGCTATACTCCGTTTTATATCGTCCGCTAAACTTCGGGACGCATTTTTTTGATTGTGAGAAAACCATATGAATCCACGCCGATTAACCCTTACCGTCACCGCCGATCTGTCCGGGCGGAAGGTGGATGCACTCCTGCGCAAGACTCTGGGCCTTTCCGGCACCGTTATTCGCCGGGTGAAGTGCGTGGAGGACGGCATTACGCTGGACGGGGTGCGGGTCTTTACCAGTGCCGTTGCCCGGGAGGGGCAAATCCTCTCTGTTCTGGTGGGCGATACCGAGCCAAAAAGCGGCATTGTTCCTACACCGGGAACACTGAATTTCACCTATGAGGACGAGGATATGCTGGTGCTCAACAAAGCGCCCGGCGTCACCGTTCACCCCGGCCCGGGGCATTTTTCTGATACAATTGGTAATTTTTTAATTGATTATTACGAAAAGAAAGGGCTTGGCGCTGATTTTCACCCCGTCCACAGGCTGGATAAAGGAACCTCCGGCTTAATGGTGGTGGCTAAGCACGCCCATGCTCAGGAGCTTTTAAAAAACCAGCTTCATACCGCTGACTTTTGCCGGGTCTACTTGGCGGTATGTGAGGGTGCCCCCTCTCCTGCATCCGGTGTGATTGATGCACCCATTGGCTCGGTGGACGGCTCACTTATGGCACGGCAAGTGCGCCCCGATGGGCAGGCTGCCCGCACCCGGTATGAGATCGTAGAAGCCCACGGCCCCCGAACTCTGGTAAAGCTGGAGCTGGAAACCGGGCGCACCCATCAGATACGGGTGCACATGGCGCACCTGGGCTGCCCCCTCACGGGGGATTTTCTCTACGGGGTAGAGAACAAGTCCCTTATTCCCCGCCCCGCCCTCCACTCGGCGCAGCTCACCCTCCGCCACCCCATTTCAAAAGAGCGTCTCACCTTCTCCGCGCCATTGCCGGATGATATGAAAGCGCTGCTGGTATAACAAATGAAGCCCGCCGCAGGAAATCCTGCGGCGGGCTGTTTAGCGTGTATCCGGAAAGTAGCGAAATGCACAGAAGCACAGAATTTTTTTGCAGCCATACTGACGTATGGCAAGGAAAATTGGCGCTGCCATGACGAAAAAACAAGTCTATGGGCGTTTTAATGCTTTTCCAATACGCTCTAGGCTGGTGACGCTTTCATACCCCGGTCAAGTCAAACGGTGGTATAAATCCGTCGGTGGCAGACAGCAGTTCCTGGGTAAAGCCATCCAGCTCCAAGGCGGCAAAATAGGTTTCGGCGGCGCGGATTTCCGAGGGGCGAAGGGTACGGTTAAGACCCTGAATTTCCTTGGCCCGCCCCCAGGGCGTGTACTGCGTCATGAGGGAGAACATAACGGTGTGGGGCAGAAATTGCCCCGCCACCCAGTCCATCACTGCCTTGGCTCCCACCACCCCGCCGGGCAAAATCAGGTGACGAATGAGAACGCCCCGCTTCATGAGGCCGTCCTCCAACACATAGGGCCCGGTCTGGCGCACCATCTCACGGATGGCGGCGGCGGCGGTCTCCGGGTAGTCGGGGGCTGCGGAGTAGACCCCGGCGGCGGCACTGTCCAGATACTTTAGATCCGGCAGGTAGACCTGCACCTTTCCCTCCAGGGCTTTCAGGGTTTCCACCTTATCATACCCGCCGGAATTCCAAACCACGGGTACAGGAAGGGGCTCCTCCAGCGCCTGTGCCACCACATGGGAAAAGTGGGTGGGGTTCACGAGATTGATGTTGTGCGCGCCCCGGCGAATCAGCTCCCAAAAAATTTCCCGCAGGCGGTTTACCGAGACCGTTTTCCCAAAATTCTCGTGGCTGATTTCCTCGTTCTGACAAAAGACACAGCCCAGGGAACAGCCCGAAAAAAAGACCGTACCCGAGCCGTTACGCCCCGAAATAGGCGGTTCCTCCCAAGGGTGGAGCGCCGCCCGTGCCACCACCGGCAGGGCGGGCATTTTGCAGTAGCCCTCTCCCGTCTCGTCGTCCCGCTTGGCCGCGCAGTTTCGGGGGCAAAGCCTGCAAATCATTTTCATTCCCTTTCTGTCTCTTCCCGCGGGCCTAAATTACCCTCTTTCCAGTGCTTGCGGCACAGGCCGATATAGCGGTCGTTGGCCCCCAGCACCACCTGGGCGCCCTCCTTGAGCACCTTGCCGTTTTCGTCAAAGCGGGCGTTGTGAATGGCTTTTTTGCCGCACCAGCAGATGGTTTTAATCTCCTCGATGATGTCGGCCGACGCTAAAAGCTCCTGGGAGCCGGGGAACAGCTCCCCCTTAAAGTCGGCGCGGAGACCGTAGCAGATGACGGGCACATTCAGCTCGTCCACCACATCGGAGAGATAGCGCACCTCCTCCCGGGAGAGGAACTGAGCCTCGTCCACGATGATGCAGGCATAGGACTTGAGTGCTTCCGGCTCCATGGCCCTGAGGTCGGAAAAGTAGATGCAGGGGGCGGACAGCCCCGCCCGGGAGGCCACAAACCGGGCTCCGTCCCGCTGATCCACGGCAGGCTTGACCAAAAGCGCCTCCTGCCCCCGCTCCTCGTAATTATAGCGCACCATCAGCGCGTTGGCCGTCTTACTGGAACCCATGACCCCGTAGCGAAAATATAGTTTTGCCATTCGAAACATCCTCCAGCTCCGATGCTCTTTTTACATCAGCTTTTTTAACAGAGAAATCTTTTTCCCCTCGTAGGGTGGATAGCGCACGGGCAAATCCAGCTTGCCCCGGCGCACCACCGTGCGGTAGTGGGTAAAGGTGTCAAAGCCTGCCTTGCCGTGGCAGGAGCCCATGCCGCTGGCTCCCACGCCGCCAAAGGGTACATGAGAGGAGGCCAAATGCACCACCACATCGTTCACGCACACGCCGCCCGAGGGGAGGGCGTTTATGATATGCTCCTCATCCCCCGTATTCTTTGTAAAAATATAGAGTGCCAAGGGGCGGGGCTTTTGCTGCTGGCAGGCAAGCAGCTGGTCTAAATCCGTATAGGTGAGCACGGGCAGAATGGGGCCGAAAATCTCCTCGCCCATGACGGGGTCATCTTCGGTCACATCAACCAGTACTGTGGGCGCTATCCTGCGGCGGCCGGGGTCGGCGTTGCCGCCAATGGCGGCTTTTCCGCCGGCCATCAGGCCGGAGAGCCGCTCAAAATGCCGGTCGTTGATGATTTTGGGCAGGTCGGGGCTTTTTAGGGGTTCCGTGCCGTAAAGCTTTGTGATTTGCTTGCCCAGCTCCTCCACCAGCTTGTCCCGCAGATGCTCCGGCACCCAGACATGGTCGGGCGCCACGCAGGTCTGCCCGGCGTTCAGGAATTTACCCCAGACCAGGCGGCGGGCGGCAAGAGAAAGGTCGGCGTCCTCGCAGAGAATGACCGGGGACTTGCCCCCCAACTCCAGGGTCACAGGGGTCAGGTGCCTGGCGGCGGCAGTCATGACGGTTTTGCCCACCTCGGTGGAGCCGGTAAAGAAGATGCAGTCAAAATGCTCCTCCAGCAGGGCGGCGTTTTCCGCTCTGCCCCCCTGCACCACCGCCACCAGGCGGGGGTCAAAGACCTCGGCCAGCAGCTTGCCCAGAACCGCCGAGGTACGGGCGGCGTAGGCCGACGGCTTTACCACAGCGGTGCATCCGGCGGCCAGAGCCGAGATGAGGGGCACCAGCGTGAGCTGCACCGGGTAATTCCAGGGGGACATGATAAGCGCCACCCCGTAAGGGTCGGCCACCACCCGGCTCTTGGCGGGAAACAGTGCCAGCGGGGTGGGCCGCTTTTGGGGCGCCGCCCACCGCTCTAAGCGGTTTTTGGCAAAGCGCAGCTCACTGAGCACAATGCCTACCTCGCAGGCATAACCCTCAAAGTGTGCCTTGCCCAGATCGGCCTCCAGCGCGTCCAGCAGCTCCCCCTCGTGAGCCACAACGGCCTTTTCCAGCTTGTCAAGCATCAGGCGGCGGATGGACACGCTTCGGGTTGCACCCGTATAAAAATGCTGCCGCTGGGTGGCAACCAGGGCGGTAAAATCCATATAAATTCCTGCCTTCCAATCATTTGGACACGACTTGCCGTGTCTGCTTATAGCCGCTCCTCCACCAGATGGGTAAAGCATCCAAAGGCATTGGGTACGGCGTAGTCGGCATGTAGCTCGGCGCGGCTGGCCCAGACCCAGCCCTCGGGCAGCTCCCTCGGCCCCAAGGCGGTGTAGGCCGTCATGCGCCACTCGATATGGGTAAAAATATGCTTTCCGTTGGCGGCAAAGTCCAGATCCGCCATGGCTGCGGGCAGCGCTTCCCCCGCCAAAGTGTTGGGATACTCCCAAAGCCCCGCCAGCAGTCCCTTGGGCGGCCTGCGCCGGAGCGCCACCTTCCCCTCCCGGAAAATCAGGTAAACCGTCCGTTCCTCCACCCGACGCTCCTTTTTGGGGGTTTTTACCGGCAGTTCCCCTGTGCGCCCCTCCAGGCAGGCGGCGCAGAAGTCCGCTGCCGGGCAGCGCTCACACTGGGGCGCTCCGTTGGGCAGACAGACCGTAGCTCCCAGTTCCATCAGCGCCTGGTTAAAATCCCCCGGCATGGCTTGGGGGATAACCTCCCGCAGGGCGGCCGTCATTCGTTTTTTCGTGTCGGGCTTCATAATATCCCCATCGTCCCCGGTTAAGCGGGAGACCACCCGAAGTACGTTTCCGTCCACCGCGGGTACAGGAAGTCCCATGGCGATGGAGCCGATGGCTCCCGCCGTGTACTCCCCCACTCCTGCCAGGGTAAGCAGCTCCTCGTAGGTATCCGGAAACACCCCGCCGCGCTCCTCTACAATTTGCCGCGCCGCCTTTTGAAGATTGCGGGCACGGTTATAGTACCCCAGCCCCTGCCAGAGCTTCATGAGCGCGTCCTCCGGCACCGCCGCCAAATCGTCCACAGTGGGCAGCGCCTTCATAAAGCGCTCGTAGTACCCCAGCACGGCGGCAACCCGAGTCTGCTGGAGCATGATTTCCGACACCAGCACATGGTAGGGTGTGGGGTCGCTCCGCCACGGCATGGTGCGTTTATTCTCGTGATACCATTCCAGCAGGGGAATGGGCAGTTCATTCAATACATTTTTCATGTGTGGTATTATATAATGAATCCAAAAAATTTTCAACGAGAGGAAATGAAAATGGCATTGCCAATTATCTAATGTGTGAAAGGGGGGTACCACCCTTTGAAGGAACAGGAATATATAAAACGGGCAGAAGCCCTGAAGGGCAGGCTCTACCGCACCGCTCTGCTCTACCTGGGGGGCGAAGCACTTGCCTTGGACGCAGTGGACGAGGCTTTTTACAAGGGCTTTCGGGCCTACCCCAAGCTCCGTCAGCCGGAGTATTTCGACACCTGGATGACCCGCATTTTAATTAATGTCTGCAACGCCGAACGGAAGCGCCGGGAGCGTGAAATGGCGGTGGAGACAATACCCGAAACTGCAACCGAGGACTTTGACTCACTTCCGTTAAAGGAAGCTATTGCACGTCTGCACCCGGATTTGCGCGCTGTCGTTATACTGCGCTACTTCACCGGGCTGACCCTGGCCGAGACCGCCCAAAGCCTGGAGATTCCCCCCGGCACAGTGTCCACCCGCCAGCGGCGGGCACTGGAATTGCTGAAACTGGAACTCACCGAGGAGGTGTGATAATGGAACGCAACAAAGAATTTGACGCACTGATGAACTGCCCCCTGCCCGACGCGTTGGACGGGTCGGTGCAAAGAGCCAGGGCCAAATACCGCAAGTCCAGCGTAGGCCGCTGGTGCGGCATTCCTCTCGCCAGTCTGGCAGGGGTGGCGGCGGCTTTTGTACTGCTGGTCAATACCTCCATCCCCTTTGCCCGCGCCTGCGGCAATATTCCCTTTTTAAAAGACCTGGCCTCCGCCGTGGCTCTTTCCCCCAGTCTGAAGGCGGCGGTGGAGCACGACTACGTTCAGCCCATCGGCCAAAGCCAAACCGTAAATGGCATTACCATGGCAGTGGAGTACCTGATCGTGGATCAAAAACAGGTGAATATTTTCTACACCCTGAAAAGCGACCTCTACCCCGCGTTGGATGGCAACCCAGATTTTCGCAACACTGACGGCACCGGGGTTCAAGCGCTTATCTCATGGGGACACATCAGGGACGAGTCCCTGCAAACAATCACCATCGACTATACCGACAGGGATGTGCCCGACGCGCTGACGCTGAACTTCAGCGCCTGGCCGGTGGCAAATGCCGACCACACCGGCGAAGCCCCTGTTCAAACCTCCGCCGATAACCAGGACCAGGAGTATCAGGAGCCTGAGGCGGCGGCTCAGTTCTCCTTCTCCCTGCGCCTTGACCCCACCTTTACCGAACAGGGCGAGGTGATTACCATGGGTCAGTCCTTTCTTCTGGACGGGCAGACTTTGACGGTGGAAACGGTAGAAATCTACCCCACCCATCTTCGCCTGAACCTTGCCGACCACCCGGATAACACCGCTTGGCTCAAGGGTTTAAGCTTTTATCTGGAGGACGAAAAGGGCAACCGCTATGAGAAAATCACCAATGGCGTTTCCGCCACCGGCGGCATCGGAACCCCCTTCTTCCCCACCCACCGTCTGGAGAGCAGCTATTTTGGCGGCGCGGAGCATCTGACCATCCACATCACCGGGGCGGAGTGGCTCGATAAGGGCAGTGAGTACATTAACCTGGACATCGCCGCCGGTACCGCCGACCATTTGCCTCAGGGGGTCACCTTAGGGAAGGCTGAGCGGCGGGGCAACAATGTTGATGTGGTGCTAGTGGCTGAAAACCGCATTGGCGGCGGCAGCTACTCCATCCTGTACGATGGCTGGCTGGACGGCGACGGCGTCCATCACAATGTTAATCACGTTAGGGCCTCCGGCACCCTTGACAAGGGTTATGAGCACGACGGCGTGTTCGTTCCCGCCGGCTCCTTTTACGAGATGTTTACCCTGGAGGACTGCCGCTGGGACAACGTAAAGCTGAGCGTCAGCTTCTCCCGCCGCAGCACCTTTGATACCCCTGTTAAGATTTTTGTCAAATAAGCGCACAAAAGGCCCCCCAGCCGGATGACCGAGGATCGTCCGGTTGGGGGGCTGCCTTGTCAAAAAGGTCTCATCGCACAGGAAAATATAGCAAGGGTGATAGCGCCCTCCTGCGTCTTGGTAGGGGTGGGCGTCCTCTACGACCTGCCGCTCTTTCCCTGTTAATCTCTATCTTGTCGCACCCTTGTCCAGCCGACCGCAGGTGCCTTTCCAACGTGGGAAAGGAAGCAATGTCCATCGGTTTAATTTCTTTGACCCACTTGGGCTTCACACGCTCTCCCCGTTTTCATAGCTTCTGCTGCCAATGGCGCGGGAAAGCTCCAGCGGGCCAATGGCCCCTTCCCAGTAAGCCTGAGCGGCAGACATCATTCCGGCGGCCTGGGTCTCACTCTCCTGCACTAATCCGTCCAGCTCGGCCAGCTCATGGTCGGAGAGGTCCAGTGGTGCGCCGGGGGTAAAATGGCCGGACAGAGTGCCTCCCTCCAGCTTGAAGGTACGTTCCACCCCCAAGACCAAGCGGCGCTTTTTTTCATGCCTGTCACCCAGCAGAGCCTTGACCCGATAAAGGTCGGTAAAGCTCCGCGCCACCGTCCGGCGGGAGAGGTGAACACCGTAAACCTCCTCCACGCAGCGGCAAAAAAGCCCGGCTATTTCCATGGCTTTTCTCTTCCTGAGCCGTGCCGCGCAGTCCCCCGGCTGTACATGAACTCGCCCTTTGTCCCGCAGAAGATAGCGGCTGTCTATCCCGCTCTCCAGTGCGGCGTGGTTTCCCTCGTTGGCGGCAATCCAGGGATGGAGAGTAGCGTCGGCGGCATTATGACTCAAAAAACCTAGGGCATAGCCCCGCAGCACATCGCTGTCCGCCCCGCGCACCAGCGCGGTGAGAAACGGACCGCACCGCTCCCGGTGCATCCGCAGCCCCAGCCGAACCAGGGGGAAAAGCCCCATGTGGTAAAAAAGGATGTCCGGCCCGGCGGCACCAGCAACAACAGCCGGGACATCGTATTTTGGAACGCCGCCGACCCGAATTGCCTGGCGGGCACAGCGGACGTGGAGATAGCTTTCGGGCACAGAGCATCAGCTCTCCTTTAAAATTTCCTCCAGAAGGGCCACAGCGTTGGCCACCATGCGGTCACAGTGGGGCTTGCGCCCCTCACCCTCGGCAGCGGCCTTGCGCAGCAGCTCGGCGCAGCTTAAATGGGTGTTCTGCTCCTTAAAGCGGGTAAGCAGTTCCTTGGTGGCAGCCTCGTCCTTCCCCTGCATCCCCAGCACCATCAGCGCGCCGGTAACTGCGCCGCAGGTGCTGCCGTGGCGCATACCTCCACCAAAATGAGCGCACAGGCACTTGGCAGCGTTCTGATCCATGCCGCACTCATGCGCGTAGGGCATCACCACCGCCTGGCAGCAGTTATAGTGCGTATCGGCAGCGTCTCGCAATGTCTGGGCTTCGGTTAGCTTATCCATTTTTTATTTCCTCATTCCTGTTAGAGAGCGTGGAATCATCGCTCTTTTTTCTTAGGCAACACCGCACAATTCGGCAAGGAGGAATTGTACGGTGTTACCTTATTCTCGGTCAAGTACCATCTGTCCGTATTGTAAAAACTGGAACCCAAGCCGCTGGTAAAGCCGCACGGCTCCGGCGTTTGCCTCGGTGACCTCCAGCCGCAGCCGTGGGTGGCTGGGATATTGCTCCATAAGCCATGCAAAGACCTGACTGCCGTAGCCCTTGCCCCGGCAGTTTTCCCGGAAGTAGAGCTCCTCAATCATCAGGCAGCGTCCCCCGACCTCGGCGGAGTAGTACTCGGTAACGTAGCAATAGCCGACCGGGACTTCCTCCTCCAAGAGCAAAAGCCCCCGGAGAATGGGGTCCGATTGGTTGGCGGCAGCGTCAAAGCTCCGCTCCAGAACCTGGGCGGGCACATCGTGCTCCACGGCGGGGCTGCGGTAAAATTCAAATACCATGGGCATGACCGTAGTCTTGTCCTCATGGGTTACATCACGAATGGTAAGCATATTTTATTCTCCTTTTGTCACAGTATTGCTTTACTTCCGACTCCGGGCAAACCCGGCACCGCCTTGCGGGAGACGGCGGAACCTGGGCTTTGCCCGTCGCTCCGGTCCAAGCGCCCCTGCTCGACGGCGCGGCGCTTCTGTGTCACGCTCCCGTTGGGCGCATGGCCGGGTCGATAAGCCGTTACTACGCGAAAAATGCCTTGGGCTGCGCCCAACTGTTTTTTCGTCTCCGTGCCGTCTTA
>CAZDDZ010000036.1:0-22506 GCA_964504285.1 uncultured Pseudoflavonifractor sp. | reverse complement strand
CCCATGCCCTATACCACAATTACTTACGCTCAATATCTTCCCTCAAGCTTTGCTCCAGCGCGGTGGTCAGCTTGCAGAAGGCATCGGTTACCCAGACTCGTTCCTCCTCAGTCAGACTTTCAAATGCCCTCAGCTCTGCCGCACGCAAGCGACCCAGAAGCTTATCCGCGTAGCACTTCCCTTCCGGGGTCAGACGAATCACATTGTTGCGCTGATCCCGCAGGGCCCGCTGGCGGGTAATGATGCCGCCCTCTTCCAGCCGCTTCAGGGCGGCGGAAATGGTCTGCTTGGAGTAACCTAGCTGCTCCTTGAGACTCAGCTGGGTACAATACTCCTCTTTACTGATTTCGTTAAGCACAAACAGGGTCGTATCTAGTATCTTATTG
The DNA here is from genome assembly GCA_964504285.1 of uncultured Pseudoflavonifractor sp. Lineage (GTDB taxonomy): Bacteria > Bacillota > Clostridia > Oscillospirales > Oscillospiraceae > Pseudoflavonifractor. The sequence goes on along the minus strand of CAZDDZ010000036.1, from coordinate 22,120 downwards.
GCTGAAGCCCACTGATTATAAATGCCATCCATTTGAAAATAGCTGCTATAATAGCTATCGATATAGCCTTCCAGGCACTTTTTCTCTTTGCTTGTCATGCCTCTGCTCCTTTTTGCCTAGCCTGGGAATGATAACCCAAACCCGGTTCAGACAGAAATTTTTTTATCCGAACTGTACAGCACCCCAGCGTTTGATTTTATGTTCCTGGGAAGACAGACGACGCAGGTGGGCTGACGCCCACCAAGGAGGATAACGCACCCAGGTGCTTAAAATCAAGCGCCGGGGCGGGTTTGGGTTATCATTCCCAGGCTAAGGTAAATATAGGTGATTATAGCACAGAAAAACCCTAGAAGTCCAGAAAACATCTGCCCGACACCACAAAAAGCGTCCTGGGATGGCTTTCTGCCATCCCAGGACGCCCACGGGAATATAGTCTTACTGTGCGACAGCAGTCTCAGCAGCCACGCGGCCGTAGTAGACAGCAGAGCCGATGGCCATGCCGCAGCAGGGATACTCGTCGGAGAAGAGACCGGTATGAGCGACCTCACCCGCGGCGTAGAGGCCGGCGATGGGCTGGTTATTGGTATCCAGCACCCGGGCAGAGGTATCGATTTCCAGTCCACCAAAGGTGACGGAGGAACCGGAGTTCATCATAAAGGCGTAGTAGGTATCGCCCTCCACGGGAATCATGTAGTCGGCAGGCTTGCCGAAATCATCGTCCGCGCCCTTCTTGCAGAGCTCGTTGTAGCGATCCACGGTTCCCTTCAAAGCGGCGGGGTCCACGTTGATGAGCGCTGCCAGCTCCTCAATGGTGCCTGCATGGGGGATCTTATCCGCCATGGTCACGCCGTACTGCACCATGGGATAGGGCTCGGCGCAGACGCCGTCCTTAGTGGCGGTGATGTAGTAGCCAACAGGGCTCTTGGCGCGGGCCAAAGCAGAGGCCACATGGGACTGATAGGTCCACTCGTCAACCACGCGCTTGCCAGTGGCATCCACGATAAGGCCGGACTCCTCGGCAATACCGATATAGGCATTGTAGTTAAGGCTTACCAGCTGCAGACCAGGGCTTACGGTGTTTTTGGCACCCACGGCCTCGGCCATGACCAGACCGTCACCCACATTGGTGGTGGGTACGCCGGAATAGCTGTTATCAGGCAGGAACGCGCTGTACGCGGCCATCATTTCCTTGTTGTGGGCATAGCCGCCGGTAGCGAGAATCACGCTCTTGGCATTCACAGTGACGACAGAGCCGTCAGCCCGTGTGCCCTTTACGCCCACCACCGCGCCATTGGCATCGGTGAGGAGCTGATCGGCGCGGCAATTATAGATAATCTGGCCGCCCGCCTTCTCATAGGCCTGGGTCAGGGGCACGCAAATCTGGCCGCCATGACCGCTGGTCTGGCCGCCGCCACCCTTGGCATTGTGGACGCGCAGAGGGGTGAGCGAGGAGTGAATGGGCTCCACATCCTGCATTTGAACGCCGCGATCCTCCAGCCACTGGAGATTGTCCTTGGAGTTATCGCAGAAAGCGCGCACCAGATCGGGGTTCATCAGGCCGTCCCGGTCATAGCTCATCAGGAAGTCGTACATCATGTCGGCGTTGTCCACCTGGTTCTGCTTCTCCTGCCAGGGGGTACCGGCAGCCAGAACCTTGCCGCCGCTGCGGGTGGTGGAGCCGCCGGTGACGCCCACCTTCTCCATAATGAGAACATTGGCGCCCGCCTCCATGGCGGTGTTGGCGGCAGCCAGACCGGCAGCGCCGGCACCCACAACCACAATGTCAACATCATAGCTCTCGTCCTTGACCGCAGGCTTTTCCACGGGAGCACTCTTGACGGCCTCGGCATCGCCGCCGGCCTGGGTCACACAGTCAGCCACAGCAGCCTTAATGGCGGCCGAGGTGACGGTGGCGCTGGCTACGCTATCCACTGCCAGGGACTGGGTCTTGACAATCTCAACCGGCAGAACCTCGATGGGGGAGGTGGTCAGACCGTAGCCTAAGCCGTAGGTCTCGGTGTGCTCGGTGACCTTCACATCGGTAATAGCGGAATCACTAAAGGTGACCTCCACGCCGATGGGGCCCTTCATACCGGCAACCTCGGCGGTATAGGTACCCTCTTTATAGCTGATGGTAGTGGGGGCTTCCTTGCCCATGGCCTGATCCAGGCACTTCTGGACGGCAGCCTTAATGGCGTCAGAAGTAATGGTCGCGGCAGCAACGCCGTCCACCTGGGCAGACTGGGCCTCCTTAATTTTACCGGGCAGCTCGTCAATGGCCTTGGTGCCGATACCGTCGGTCTCGTTGTGCTCCAGTACCTTCACATCGGTAATGGCGCTCTCGCTGACGGTAACCTCTACCTTCAGCTTCTGCATGCCGGTAGCTTCGGCGGTATAAGTACCTGCTTTATAAAGAGAAGGGGTTTCGGAGGGCTTTGCTCCGTTGTTGCCGCAAGCGGCCAGCGAGAACATCATAGTCGCTGCAAGCAAGAGAGACAGGGTTCTTTTCATGTGCGTATCGTACTCCTTTACTATTTTACTTGTGCCTACTTATTGATAAAATATTGACACAGTGTAGAGTAATATACCAACAATCTCCCCATCTGTCAATAAAAAAAGCCGCTATATTATCCATATTTAGGATAATATAGCGGCTTTTTTTGTTTTTCTTCTTTTTTTCTGGACATTTTTTCCTTTTTACTTTTGTCCCTGCTTTTCTCCCAGCAGGGTGGTATAGCGGCGGCCGGTGACGCGGAACATTACCTCAAACCCAGCCAGCAGGCCCAAGAAAATGACCAGAGCGATGCCAAAAAAGATTCCCCAGGCGGCTAATTCTCCCGTGGGAAACCACCGGAATACTAGCGCAAAGGCAGTCAGCACAACTAAAAGCACAGGCAGAAAAATTGCGGCACGTACAAAGTAAGATGCCTTTTCCAGCATCCGACCGCCAAAACAGATGTACTGTAAAAGCCCGGTAATGGCAGACAGGGCCACATACTGAATGACTCTCCACGGCGTGACCAAAGGAACCCCCCAAATTAGCTCGATCAGGGTGCAGATAATCATCATGGCTGTAAAGCTCAGACAGGCGTTGGCCTTAACGGAAAAAACAATTTCAAAAAAACGTTTCATATTAATGGCTCCTTTCTTAAATTCCCAATTTTTCTTTGACAACGGGAACATACTGGCGGGAAACCACGCAGCGCTCACCGCCCTGCATAGTCAGCACCATCCGCCCTCCGAACTCCGGGCGCAATGCCTTGATTTGGCCAAAATTTATCACCATGGATTTGGAGGCACGGAAAAAATCACTCCCCGCCAGGCGCTCCTCCAGCTCATAAAGCCGCAGCGGTGTTTCGTATACCCCGCCTATCGTGTAAAGGAAGGTCTTTTTGTCCACTGTGTCGGCGTAAAGAATGTCACCGGCATTTAAAAGATAGGTCTCCCCCTCCCGCTCACCGGTAATTTTTCGGTCAAAGACACGGAGGGCGGCCGCCATCTCCATAACTTGGCGGTCGGTCATCCGGCAGCGAATCGTTACCTCTGTTTCGGTACAGGCCTGATCCTCTACAATATTCAGTCGCATGGGCTGTTCTCCTCTCTCGTAGCTACACCCCCAGTATAGTCGACAGACAGCCGGTGTACAAGGGATTTTGACCAAGGTGCGTATTTCGGCTCCTAAGCTGCAAAAAGAGGGAGCAGTAACACTGCTCCCTCTTACTGCTATGCAGATAAAATATGCTTTTTTTGCCACCGCCCGCTCTTCCAGCGGAGGAGAAACAGTACGGCTCGGATACACTCGTCGGCAGCCATTGAAATCCACAGTCCAGCCAATCCCCAGCCCAAAACGATACCGAAAAATACGCTTCCCCCTACCGCAATTACCCAGGCGAAAATTACACAAATCACGATGGGAAACCGAATATCGCCGCAGGCCTGGAGTGCACGGCAAATCGTCATGTTCACTGCCCGTCCAAGCTCCAGAGGAATTTCAATGATCATAATGGTCTGTGCCAGCGCAAGAATCTTTTCGTCTTGGGTAAAGATACGAAACACCGGGCGGCAGAAAATGGCCAGCAAAACAGACACGACTCCCGTAATGGCCAGCGACCACAAAAGAGTGCGCTTCACCTGCCGATCTGTATTTTCAGCGTCTCCCCCGCCCATAAACCGGGCCACCACTACCTGTGCCGCCTGGCTCATGGCAGAGCCGAACATATAGGTAACGCTGGCAAACATATTGGCATAGACCCGGGTATTAACTACAAAGGTCTGGAAATGATTGCACACGGTCTGGATAGAGACCTGAGATAGATTATAAGAAAGGGACTCTCCCCCGGTGGGCAGGCCGATATGCAGCAGCCGACGGAGCAGTCCTTTGGGAAAGGGGCGCAGATGGGAGATTGAAATAACACTGCCGAAGCGGCGGCGAAAAAGAAGGACAATGACCACCAATCCCACCAGGCGTGACAGACCGCTGGAAATAGCGGCCCCCGCTACACCAAGGGCCGGGATAGGGCCAACACCATTAATGAGCAGGTAATTGCCGCCGATGTTTAAAAGGTTGATGCACACCGAAATCACCATGGTCTCCCGCATCATCTGGCTGGAGCGGAAAAAGGCGGTAAAGGTCAGGTAAAGCGCCTGAAAAACCATACCCGCGCCTACAATACGCATATAGGTGCAGGTTTTCTCAAATATTTCCTCATGGACGCCCATCAGCCGGAAAATCGGTGCGCAAAGAAAAATGAGCACCAGGCTCACCGCAAGCCCAAAAATCAGGTTTACGAATACAGATACGGTGTAGGTCTGATTCACACTTCTTGTGTCTTTGGCACCGATATACTGGGAAATCAGAATCATAGAAGCGGTGCAGATCACCGAAAACACTAAAATCAAGAGGTTTGTTACCTGGTTGGCGTTGCCGATGGCGCCCACGCCGTTGGGGTCCACCCCGCCAACCATGGCCTGGTCGGCGTTACCCACCAGCATTTGGAGCAGCAGCTCGATAAAAATGGGCCAGGTAAGACCCATGACACTATTTTCTTTTCGGGGCGCGCGAGTCTTTGCCATAGTCTCTTCCAGCTTTCTTCTTGTTTTACTCAGGACAATTTATTATAAAACAAGGAGCCGGAAATACAATTGATAGATCTCACGCAAATCAGCTTGCGCAAGGCCGCCCCTATGGTGAAAAAGCGTAGAAAAAACGGCGGGAGCAAACTCCCGCCGTTTGGCTGCGCGTTAACCGTTCCAATGCCGCTCGACCATGCTCTCCAGCCGATGAAAGGAGTCTACCATCTGAAAGCGTGGTCGGATGCGGTCTTGCACATAGCTGGGCAGGGAGTCAAAATACTCCTCCGCACTATGGTCGTGGCGAAAGAGGGCGTACATATCGTCATATTTTCTTTCCATTGCGCTTCACCTCGGCTTTAGGATTTGCAAAAGCGCGGGGCTTCACACTGGAAATAAATAAAAGAAAAGGAGCGGTTATTCCGCTCCTTTCCCGTTAAGGCAACACCGCACAATTGCGTCTGCGGCGCTTTGCAAAAAATTCGTGCCACAAATTCGTTGTAAATTCTTGAAATTCGTCAGGATTTCGGCAAATTTACGCCTTTTTCTGACACGGATTTTCTTGCAAATCAGCCTTGCCGAATTGTGCGGTGTTACCTTAAGAATTAAATTCAGTAAAAAATTTATCGTGGATAACTTGGACGGCGTGGTCGGTGTCGTTAATATCGACCAGAACAGAAACCTTGATTTCGCTGGTAGAAATCATGTGAATATTGATGCCTGCGTTAAAGAGGGCCTCAAACATGGTAGCGGCTACGCCGGGATTATTAATCATACCCGCGCCCACAATAGAAACCTTGGCAATGTCGTCGGTCACATCCAGGTGATCAAAGCCCAGCTCCTCCTTGTGCTCCTCTAAGAGACGGCGGGTCTCAGCCATGTCGTTTTTGCCCACAGTAAAGCTAATGTCCTTGGTATTGTTTCGGCCGATGGACTGGAGAATAATATCCACGTTGACCTTCTGCTTGGCCAGCAGAGAGAAGATTTTAAAGGCAATACCCGGGGTATCCTGAAGACCTACCAGAGCAATACGGGCAATATTTTTGTCCTTGGCTACGCCGCTTACATGAGACTTTTCCACGTTTTTTACGACCTCCTTGACTTTGGTTCCGGGGTTGCCGGAGAAGCTGGAGATAACCTCCATGTTGACGTTATATCTCTTTGCCATTTCCACCGAGCGGTTGTGGAGCACCTGCGCGCCCAAGGTCGCCAGTTCCAGCATCTCGTCAAAGGTGATCTCCTCCAGCTTTTTCGCACCGGCCACGCAGCGTGGGTCGGCAGTATATACGCCGTCCACATCGGTGTAAATCTGACACAGGTCAGCGTGGAGGCTGGCAGCCAAGGCCACCGCCGAGGTATCCGATCCGCCCCGGCCCAGAGTGGTAATGTCGTCATAACGGTTGATGCCCTGAAAACCGGTGACAATGACAATGCACTTTTTGTCCAGCTCGGCCAGCACCCGCTCGGTGTCGATGTGGTTAATACGGGCGTTGGAGTAGGCCGAGTTGGTGCGTATCCCCGCCTGCCACCCGGTGAGAGAAACCACCGAGTAACCCATGGCCTCGATAGCCATAGCGCAGAGGGAACAGGAAATTTGCTCGCCGGTAGACAGAAGCATATCCATCTCACGGCGGGAGGCGTTGGGATTAATTTCCGCCGCCTTAGCGATAAGATCATCGGTGGTGTCGCCCTGAGCAGAGAGGACAACCACTACATTGTGTCCCTTGCGGTAGGTTTCGGTAATGATGCGGGCGACATTACGTATTTTGTCTGCGTCAGCTACCGAGCTGCCGCCAAATTTTTGTACAATAAGTCCCATGTATATGTACCCCCTAAAAAAGGTAAATCAAAGCGAAATGCAGATGCACAGCAAGTCGTGTCTACATGCGAGCCGTTGGATCACGGCGGACACGACTTGTTGTGTCCCTACGCGTACTCTATTCTATGCCGGACATCCGTCTGCCGTCAGTCCAGCACACGAATGAGCGAGAGAACCTTGATTCCCTGCAACTTATTTTCCAGCTCGGGGCGGGTCATAGCCCCCGTGAGGAAGGCGGTCTCCCCAGCCGGTGCGCCGGGACGAGCCAGGAAGCTCACCTCACCTAAGACAGTCCGTACAGCGTCGGCGCTGGCCTCGGCACGGACGTAGAAAGCGCTCTCCAAACCGTCTTGGTTCACCGTCAGGTCGTCCCCGCCGGGGCCCCACTCCAGGTACTTGCGGGATTTAATGTGCTTGGCGGCATCCATCACGTCGGCCACCACGGCGCTGGCGGTGGGCAGCTTGCCCGCGCCTCTGCCATAGAACATCACGTCACCGATGGCATCGCCTTGAACGGTAATGGCGTTAAAAACATCCTCCACGCTGGCAAGGGGCGCCTGCCCATCCACCAGATGCGGGGCAACGTAGGCACAGATTTTTCCATCAGCCTGCCGAATGGCACGGCCCAGCAACTTAATTTTTTTACCACAGGCATCGGCGTAAGCGACGTCGGCCAGGGTGACCTGGGTAATCCCCTGGGTTTCCACCTGATTGGGGTAAATGTGGCGGCCAAAGGCCAGGGAGCTTAAGATACAGATTTTGCGGCAGGCATCGTGCCCCTCGACGTCAGCAGTGGGATCCTGCTCGGCATAGCCGTTTGCCTGGGCCTCCTTGAGGGCTGCGTCAAAGGACAGGCCGGCCCTGATCATACGGGTTAAAATATAGTTGGTGGTGCCGTTTAAAATACCGCAAATTTCCGTTAGCTCATTGGCGGCCAGGCACTGGTTCAGCGGGCGAATGATGGGAATGCCGCCGCCCACGCTGGCTTCAAACAGGTAGCTGACGTCATGCTCCTTGGCAAGCTGAAGAAGGTCGTAGCCGTAGGTCGCCACCAGCTCCTTATTAGAGGTGACCACACTCTTGCCTGCCTTGAGGGCCCGCTCGGTAAACTCCTTGGCGATGCGGGCACCGCCAATGGTCTCCACCACAATGCCAACATCAGGATCATTTTCAATGATGGAGAAGTCGTGAATAATTTTATCTCCAAAGGGACTGTCGGGGAAGTCCCGCACATCCAGAATATACTTCAGGCGCAGGGGCAGATGCACCTTTTCGTCAATGTGGGCGCTGTTCTTTGCCAGCACCTCCGCCACGCCGGAACCTACGGTACCGAACCCCAAAATTGCTACGTTAACCATGAAATTCACTCCAATGCCAAGTTTTCTTTGGGAAGCACTGATCAAATCGCAGTGTGTGGATTGGCGAGCATATTTTCGTCTGGCAAGCCGTTTTTTCGCAGGAATCCTGACGGATTTCAAGGCAAAACGGCGCAGTTCAGGCGAAAAAGATGCCGACAAGACCCGCGCGGTGATTTAATCAGTGGTTCCCCTACCCTGCTAAAATTTCACACCGCAGAACGCCGGTCTGCTCCTTCACCCGGGCAATTAACTCCTCTGCCGAGGATTCCATGCCGGAGGTCTCTGCTCCTACGCTGACTACGGCGCAGCCGCTGACCGGAATGCCCTGATTAATGGTAAGAATATTCCCACCGCTTCTGGCAAAAATATTGAGTACTGCCGACAGAATCCCCGGCTCGTCCTTCAGCATGATTTGAAAGGTAATAATGCGGCCGTGCAGCATGTCGTTAAAGGGGCGCACCGCATCCTTATATTTATAGAACGCGCTGCGGCTGATTCCAGCCACCCGGGTAGCGTGGTTCACCGTGTCTGCCTCGCCGGTTTCCAGCATGCGCTTGGCCTCGGCCACCTTTAAAAACACTTCGGGAAGCGCGTCTGCTTCCACGATGAAGTATTTCGGCTGTGTTGCCATCTTATGCACCTCATCCCTCTTTTGTCTTTTTCGCAGAGTCATTTGTCCGTGTATTGTGGTCTATTGTAACATGTTGTCCGCCACCGCGCAACATTAAAGCGCCAGCCAAGGACACAAGATTGCGTGGTCAATTGCGCCATTTTTCGTCAATTGCTACAAAAAACCAGGAGGTGTATCTATTTTGCCCCAAAATAAACACCTTCGTTTTCTTCTAAAGCTGGTTTACATTGTACTCGGTGTCCTAGGCGGCTGGCTTTTTTTTACTGTTTTATTGCCCTGGGTCCTCCCCTTTTTGCTGGCATTGGGGCTTTCCTGGCTTTTAGAAAAGCCAATATGTCTGCTGGCGCGGAGATTTCATCTTCCCCGCTGGCTGGCTGCCGCTGTCTGCACCCTGCTGCTGGTGCTCCTACTGTTCGGAGGGTTGGGTCTGGTGCTGTGGCGCGCCGGGTATGAGGTGGCTCTCTTGCTGGGCCGCCTGCCCACACTTTTGGCGGGGCTGCCCACTATGGGCCACACGCTGGAGGACTGGGTTTACCGATTTATTGTAGCTCTCCCGGTTCAATTCCAAGAATTTTTTAAACAGGCGCTTACCGGGCTTATCAGTCAGGGAATTACTCTGCCCAATCGGTTTTACGATGCGCTGGCCGCATTAGTGGCGCAAACCGCCGCAGCCCTTCCCAGCGTCACGCTGTTTCTCTTTACCACCGCTTTGGCCACTTATTTTTCAGCTGCCTCCCGCCCACAGCTATCAGCCTTTTTACGGCAGCAGATACCGGAGGGCTGGCATGGACGAGTGGACGAAGCTAGGGACATTTTAAAAGGTGCGTTCGGCAACTGGCTCAGGGCTCAGGGATTGCTAATGCTCATTACCTTCGGCGAGCTGACAGCAGGCCTTCTCCTTTTGCGGGTAGACCTAGCTCTTTTGCTGGCCGCCCTGATTGCCCTGGTAGACGCACTGCCCATTTTCGGCACGGGTACTGTGCTCCTGCCCTGGGCTGTACTGACGTTGCTCTCCGGCGACTGGAAGCTGGCGGTAGGACTGGCGGTGCTTTACGGCGTGGTGTCGTTTGTGCGCAGTCTTTTAGAGCCCAAGCTTGTGGGTGACCGTATCGGTCTGCCGCCTCTCGCCGCCCTGTTTGCCATGTACCTGGGCTTTTCCGCCTTTGGCGTGTGGGGCATGATCTTCGCGCCCCTGGCTGCAATTTTTATTAAGCAACTCCATGATTGCGGTGTCATTTCCCTATGGAGGTCATAGCATAGCAAAAAATAGGCCGCCGCAAATTATGCGGCGGCCTATTTTAGGGGTCTGCGTAAAATAAAAGCATCTTTGTCCGCTTACGCCGCCGGCACAAAGGGTTGATTCTCGTCCGGACCGGTGGGTGGCGGGGTATTGTGGTCTGTACCGGGGTTCCCGCCGTTACCCGGCTCCTCAGGCTCGGTAGTGGGTGGCACCACTGTCGTGTAGGGCCACGTTTCGGGACGGGTGGGGTCAAAGCCGGGCCACTGGTCCTGGGTAGGCCAGGTGGCTTCGTCGCTTATATCAAACAAGGCTGGGTCATAGGGTTCCGGCGCGGGTGCAGTGGTGTGCACCGTACAGGGGCCAAGGGCATCAAGGCTACTCTTAAGGTAGGCATTGTCTCTGGCCTGTACACTCAAGGCCGGGTCACGCTCTATATCCAGATACGCAGCCTTCACGCGGCTCTCCTCCGGGCAGAACTCTCCTGCCAGGTGGTAACTGCCGCCCTCCTCGGTCACCGAGTCCTTACATATCTCCACTGTTGTGCCGTGGACAGTGCAGTACTGCGTGGGCGCGTCACCGGAGAAGTAGTAGTCCTTACGCACCCGGGACCCTCTCGGGTCTTCCGTGCAACCGGGGGCAGCCAGCATACCGCTGTCGGCACAAACACTGACAGCCACTGCCTCGCCCGCACCCTCAGGTTTATCAAAGTCCTTATACTCCAGACCCTCGTGCACTCGACTCATGACCTTATTCCAGAGCTGCGCTGCCGGATTTCCCTTGGCCTTAATGCGCTCCTGCTGGTCATAGCCTGTCCAGACTGCCGCAGTATAGTAGGGCGTGTAGCCAACAAACCAGCGATCACGGTTGGAGTTGGTAGAGCCTGTCTTACCCGCGATTTCCATGCCTTTAAAGTTGGCTTCGGTACCGGTAGCGCCCGGATTGCTTCCGTTTATGACGCCCTTAAGCAAATCGTTCATATACCACGCGGTGGTGGACTTCATCACCTGCACAGGGGCCCGGTCTGTGGTATTGTCCAGCAGAACCTCGCCGTTGGCGTCCCGTACGATGGTATAGGTGCGTGGGGCCAGGTAGGTGCCTCCACGGGGGAACACCGAGAAGGAGGCCGCCATTTCCATGGCAGAAACACCATCGGTCAGGCCGCCCATGGCCAGAGGGGAAATGCCAATGTCGCTTTTATCGCCTCTCAGCCGCACCAACTGCATCCCCAGCTTGGTGGTCATAAAGTCAAAGGATGCCTCCGGCGTCAGCAGCATCAGTGCCCGAATGGCCACCGGGTTGGAGGAGAGATAGACCGCCTCCCGCACGGTCATACGGCCCTTGTAATAACCGTAAGAGTTGCTGGGGTAGGCACTGCCGTCGGGGTTAATGGAATAAGGAATGTCATCCAGCACCGAGCCGGGGGTAATCAGCCCCATATCGATGGCGGGAGCATACACCGACAGGGGTTTAAAGGCTGAGCCGGGTGCCCGGCGGGTGGTGGCCCGGCTAAAGAGGCGGTTGCCCTCCTTCTCGCCCATGCCGCCGGAGAGGGCAACCACATTACCCTCGGGGTCAACAATTACAATGCCCGACTGGAGCTGCTGGCCCGAGCCGGAAATATAGGGCAGGTTGGAAATATCCTCATAGACGCTATCCACAACAGCCTGAACCTTGGGGTCAAAGCAGGTTTGAATCTCAAGGCCGCCGTAGTAAACCATACGCTCCGCCGCTTTTTCGGTGATACCCAGGTTTTCACTTAAGTCACGCACAACCTCGCTGATAACCTGATCCTGATACCAGGTATACGATGTTTCCTCGTGCTTTTCACCCTCGCCGCGGACAAAATTGAGCCCTGCGTCCAGCTGCGCCCATGCCTCGTCGGCTTCCTCCTTGGTGATCTTTCCCTGCTTGAGCATTTCGTTAATAACGTCCTTGGCACGCTTGGCGTTATTTTTCCGACCCCAAGCGGGGTCGGGGTTGCCGTCATCATCCTTGCCCACGGCGTAGGGACCAAATACCGATGGGTTGTTGGTAATACTGATAAGACTTGCGCACTCGGCCAAACTCAACTGGGATACATGCTTATCAAAATAAGCATAGGAAGCGGTATACACGCCGTCAGAGTGGGCACCCAAATAAATGTAGTTTAGGTACCACTCCAAGATCATTTCCTTTTTATATCTTTTTTCAAACTCCAGCGCACGGAAAATTTCCAGTATCTTGCGCTGAACGGTAACCTCGTCCTCGTTGGTCAGGTTTTTAATGAGCTGCTGGGTAATGGTGGAGCCGCCCTGAATGTCGCCGCCGGTAAACATGGCCACCACACCGGCTGCCGTACGCTTCCAGTCCACCCCCTGATGCTCCATAAAGCGCTTATCCTCAATGGCGATGGTAGCGTCAATCAGGTTTTGGGGCAGCTCGTCATAGCCAATCCAAACCCGGTTGGTTCCGCCATAAATGGTGCGCAGTTCCTGGGGCGTACCGGTTTGCTTATCCGTATAGTACATTGTGGTGGAGAGATCCAGCGAAAAGTCGCCAAAGTTCACACCGGCCTTGGGGACAATAACCGTTCTAATGTAGACGGCGGCAAAGCAGGCCAAAATTGCGCCGGTGGTAACGCCCACCAGCAACAGCGTGCCCAGCACCTTGCCAGTGGTGGCAAGAACACCGCCCGCACTGCTGCGGCGCTTCTTTCGTTTCCGATTGGGACGGGGTGCGTCAGGCCGCGTTTCGTTTGTATTTGCCAAAATGACACCTCCATTGGTGGTTGATTGTTTGCATTATGCTTATGGGTATACCGACCCAGTGTGCATGTATTATACCACATTTTAACCACTTGTCCAACCCATAAAATTACATTTTCTGGATAGCTATTCCTGTCAGCAAAATTTGGCCACGGCGGCTCTTGCATTTTTAGCCCGAGCAGGGTAAAATAAACTCACTAAACCAAAAGGAACGGTGTATACTATGAGTGAAGAATTTGGCGCGGATTTCATCACAGTGACCGATGAGGACGGCAACGAGTTTGAGTTGGAGCACCTGGACACCATTGAATATAATGGAGAGACCTATATGGCCTTTTTCCCTGCCGTAGAGGACGGAAAACCTGTGGAAGAGGTCGATCTGGACGAGGAATACGGTCTGGTTATCCTCAAGGTTGTAGAGGAAAACGGCGAGGAGCAGCTCTCCACTCTGGATAGCGACGAGGAGCTGGAGCTGGTCTACCAGCAGTTTATGGAAACCCTTTTTGCCGAGGAGGACGAGGAGTAACATTCTGCGTCTTAATCCCCTGCTCGGTGCGTGATAAGCCCTTTTAATCCTACAATACTCAAACGGGATGCCCCACTCATGGCGTGGATCGCAGGCCTCCCGGCCCTTGGGCCGGATGTTGGAAGCGGTGAAGCGTCATGGAGGCAACCCACCTGCATTACGTGCAGGTTTTAAACGGGCTTACACGGCCAGAGCGGGGGAACTTTTTTACCCAGGCGACCCACAGCAGGGTCGTCTTTTTTCACATTTTGGGACTTGCATCTTCCTCCCTTTTCCTGTATAATGCAACGATGTATTACCTTACAATCACGAGAGGACTGAGACATTCATGAGCGCATCCAGAGAAAAGAAAGAGCGTCAGGGCGTTGTCGCCCAGGGGCTAACCCAAAAGCAGCTCAAGGAAGCCAAGGAGGCTCAGGCTGCAAAACGCAAAACCGTTATCTACTGGATTATCGGCATTATATCCGTAGTGCTGGTGGCCGCCCTGCTGATTTGGAACTCCGGCTTCTTCGACAAGCGTGCCACCGCAGCCACCATTGGCAGCGAAAACCTGACCGTGGCCGATATGCAGTATTACTACAATATTGTCCGCAATAACGAGCTCAACCAGCAGCAGATGTATTCTATGTACGGCATTTCCATGCTGTCCGACCCCTATGTGGCCTATGACTTTAACTCCACCGATGGGGACAAGCAGGTTTACAACAAGGAAACCAACCAGACCTACGCCGATCATTTCCGCGAGTCTGCTCTCACGGCTGCCAAGGAAATTGTCTCCCTCACCGCCGCCGCCAATGCAGACGGCTTTACCCTCTCCGCCGCAGGCAAGGCCCAGGTAGAGGCCACCATGAAGTCTATGAAGGAAGCCGCCGCCAAGTACAACTACCCCTCCGTGGGCAGTTATATTAAGGCCGCCTACGGTCTCTATGTAGACACAGCTCTCTTTAAGACCCATCAGACCAATGCCACACTGGCCAGCGAGTATCAGACCAGCAAGCAGGATTCTCTCACTTACACCACCAGCCAGCTCTCCGCTTATCAGCAGGAGAATCCCGCCCTGCTTAACAGCTATGACTTCCGCTATGCCTTTATTGACGGCAATCCCCCCGCCAAGACCGACGATGACGGCAACACCATCGCCGCCACCGACGAAGAAAAAGCCGCAGCCTCCGCTGCCGCCAAGGCTAAGGCCGACGCGCTGGTGAAGGGTGTGCAGGATACCAAGGGCGACAAGTCCGACGCCTTCAATACCCTTGTGAAGGATGCGGTTGGCGAGACCTCCAGCTCCGCAGATCCCGACAGCAACCTCCAGTCCGGCGTGCTGGGCAACGACATCTCCTCCTCCGCCTACTTTGAGTGGCTCTCCGACGCCAGCCGTAAGGCCGGTGACATCAGCGCCATCCAGAGCGGCAGCAGCTACTACGTTGTGCTGTTCCTGAACAGCGAGCTAAGCGAGGTTCCCACCGTGGACGTGCGCCACATTCTTATCAAGGCTGAGACTCCTGTGGACAACGCCGAAACCGCTGATGTGGACGAGTCCAAGGGTATGCCCACCCAAGAGGCACTGGACGCCGCCAAGGCCGAAGCTCAGGCTCTGCTGGACGAGTTTAACGCCCTGCCCGACGACAAGCGCACTGCTGCCGCCTTCGGTGAGCTGGCTAACAAGCATTCCGACGACGGTGGCTCCAACACCAAGGGCGGCCTGTACCGCTATGTGGAGCAGGGCGATATGGTGCCCGAGTTCGATGCTTGGATTTACGACGCTTCCCGCAAGAGCGGTGATACCGGCCTGGTGGCCAACGTGGCCGAGGGCAGCAGCTATTACGGCTATCACGTCATGTACTTTGTGGGCCAGGACGGCCCCAAGTGGCATGAGCTTGCCGAGAATGCGCTCAAAAGCGATGACATGACCAAGTGGCTGGAAACCCTTCAGGAGCCTTACACCGCCACCTGGACCGAGACCGGCACTGCCAGCGTCGGCAGATAAAACACTCGTTTCCCGCGGAGGTATTCACTCCGCGGGAAACTTTTATTTGGAGGGAACCGAAATGCACGAGCAATTTCTCCGTACCGAGATGATATTAGGTACTCCCGCCATGGAGCGGCTGGGCAGGGCCCATGTGGCAGTATTTGGTCTGGGGGGCGTAGGCAGCTGGACGGCAGAAGCCTTGGCGCGCTGCGGTATTGGTGCGCTGACCTTGATTGACAACGACGAGGTTGGCATCACCAACCTCAACCGCCAGATTGAAGCACTTTGGTCCACCCAGGGCATGACCAAGCCAGACGCCATGGCGAAGCGGGTTCTGGATATTAACCCCAACTGCAAGGTTTATCCCCTCGCCCTTCGGTATGAGTCAGGCAATCGGGAGGATTTTTTTGCTACAAAGTTCGACTATATTGTGGATGCCATTGACACCGTTACCTGCAAGCTGGATTTGATTGAGACCGCCCTAAGCCGGGATATCCCCATCATTTCCTCCCTGGGCACGGGCAATAAATTAGATCCGTCTCAATTTCGAATTACCGACATTAATCAGACCTCCGGCTGCCCTCTGGCCCGGGTCGTGAGACAGGAGC
Source organism: uncultured Pseudoflavonifractor sp. (assembly GCA_964504285.1). Taxonomy (GTDB): domain Bacteria; phylum Bacillota; class Clostridia; order Oscillospirales; family Oscillospiraceae; genus Pseudoflavonifractor. The sequence continues at coordinate 6,155 of CAZDDZ010000036.1, read as the reverse complement.
TGCGAGCCAGAGGGGTACGGCATCATCGCGTGCTGTTTTCCCCTGAGCTGCCCCACCGCACCGAGCAGCGCGAAACCCCGCCCCCCGGCCGCCACAGCGTACCGGCCAGCGTCCCCTGGGTGCCGCCAGTGGCCGGGCTCATGTTGGCAGGAGACGTTATTATGACATTAGCAAAAGAATAAAAAATCCCTCCCATTGGCAGACTACTGCCAATGGGAGGGATTTTTTTGAAGTGTCCTGATAAAGTAAAACCCCTGCTGGCCGGTGTGGGCGCCGGGGCGGCCAACGGATTTTTTGGCGGCGGGGGCGGCATGATTTTGGTGCCTCTGCTCACCCGCTGGTGCAAGCTGGAGCAGCGCAGCGCCTTTGCCACCTCGGTAGCTGTTATTCTGCCCCTCTGCACTCTCTCGTCAATCATTTATTTCTTTCGGGGCGGGCTTAATTTTTATACTGCACTCCCCTACCTGGTTGGTGGGCTAATTGGCGGCTTTGTAGGCGGCAAGCTTTTTAAAAAGCTCAACATGGACTGGCTGCGGCGTATCTTTGCCCTGCTCATTTTGTACGGCGGCGTAAAGGCGCTATTCTTTTGATCGGGTGGCTGATTCCGGTCCTGGCCGGCGTGGTCACAGGCGTGCTCTCCGGCTTCGGCATTGGGGGCGGCACACTGCTGCTTATCTATATGACCGCCTTCGCCGGACTGCCTCAGACTCTTGCGCAGGGAATCAATTTGCTTTATTTCCTCCCCACCGCCGCCACTGCCCTGCCCGCCCACATTAAAAACGGTTATATTCAGTGGAAAACCGCCCTCCCGGCCATTCTGGGCGGTCTGGGCGCCACTGCCCTCACCGCATGGATTGCCACAACCATAGAGGTCGAGTTGCTGCACAAATGCTTTGGGGCGTTTTTAATCTATATTGGCATGTCCGAGTTATTAGGCCACGCTCGCTAGCGTGTTTCTAAAAAAGTCAGCGTTACCGCCGGGGCATGTCCAAGGCAATTTAATCACAGGCAGGGAGGATCACCGTCCTCCCTGCCTCGGCCCACAATGCGTTATAAAAATATAAAACATTTAATCTTAATCATCATGGTCATCGTGATCGTCGTGGTCGTCATAGTCGTCATAGTCATCGTGGTCGTCAACACCGGCCTTGGTTTCTAATGCATCCATTTCCATTTCAACGGAATCCTCTGTTTTTTCCAGCGCAGCTTCCTGCTTAAGATATTCCCCGCGAGTAATGGCTCCGCTGTAATAACTCTGCTCCAGAGCCTCTTCCTTTTGTTCCAGCTCACGCTCCTGCTGTACCAGTGCCGTTAGGCGCTGCCGCTCCTGCTCGGTAAGCTTGATAAGGGAATCCTCATTTTTACCGGGCGCTGTGGTGCTCCCCTGCATGGTTCCTACCACCGGGAAGGTAGTAAGCCGTCTGTCTCCATGTTCTTCTTTGAATGCGGCGGTCAGATCCTGACCCGCTGTGCATCCATAGTGCTGGCCGTTTTTAAACAGCTTGGATACATCATATACCGTTCCGCTAACAGCAATGTATGCCTTACGGCCATTCTTACCATCATAGGTTGCCAGCTCCTGCGCGGTAAATACTTTGGTAGGAGAAGAATTCTCTTTGCGGCTGCTCTGCACGGTAATTGCAGGCTTGCGGGTGGCTCCGCTTATTGCATCAGCTTCTTCTGCCGCAAGGGCAAAGGCGGTCAATGTTCCGGCAGTTACCGCAAATGTTAGAATCAATACGGGCAGCATTTTCTTTTTCATAATTTTATCCTCCTTAAATTAAAACCTGTGCGTTGTTTGACTGTACATTCAGCATACGGGCCCATCATGAAAAGCAGATGAAAAACTAAAAATAGTTTTTCATCTGCTTTTCATGTATGTATGGTATGAGTATTTGTGGTATGATACCCTGGGTTGACAGTATACAACACGGTTTTTAGTCACATAGCCATGCACCTAAAAACTCCTCAGGCCCCCGGCCGAGGGTACCTTCCAAGTTATATTCTAAAGGTGGGACGCTGAATGCGGTTATTAATTGTAGAGGATGAACGCGCTTTGCGGAGTGTTCTTACGGAGCGGCTAAAGAAGGAAGGGTATAGCGTAGACACCAGCAGCAACGGCACTGACGCCCGGCACTACCTCAGCGCAGCTCCTTATGATTTGGTACTGCTTGATATTATGCTCCCCGGCGTAGACGGTCTGACGCTGCTTCAGGAACTGCGCGCCCAGGGAAGCGACACCCCTGTACTCCTTTTGACCGCCCGTGATACCATCGAGGATCGGGTGCGGGGGCTGGATGCCGGGGCCGACGACTATTTGATTAAGCCCTTTTCCTATGAAGAACTGCTGGCTCGTATCCGCGTGCTGACCCGCCGAAAATATCAAAATACTACAAATCAGCTCTCCCTGGCAGACTTAACGCTGAATCTTTCTACCCGCGTAGTCACCCGTGGCGGCCAGGTACTGCACCTCTCCGCGAAAGAATACGCTCTGCTGGAATATTTGCTGCAAAACAAGGGCGTTATCCTCACCCGTAAACAAATTGAAAACCATGTTTGGAGCTACGATTATGAAGGCGGCTCCAATGTCATTGACGCCTACATTCGCCTGTTGCGCAAGAAGGTGGATAATCCTTTTCCGGAAAAGCTGATTCACACGCTTCGCGGACACGGATACATTTTACAGGAGGAGGCAGCGCTTTGAAAATCAAAACCAAGCTTACCCTTTGGTACACGCTGCTGTTTGCAGTCTTGCTATCCGTGGTATTGGCCTTTCTTCTAACCACAGGAGGGAAGATTCTATTTACAAGTGCCGAAAACCTGCTGCGCTCTCAAATCCAGGAAATGTCTGAGGAGATTGAGCTGGAGGACGGCAAGCTGGAACTGGACGATGATTTTCGCGCCATCTCCAAAGGGGTGCAGCTCGCTGTTTACGAGGGTGACCGTCTGGCGGCAGGACAGCTGCCAGCAGATTTTGCGCCCGGAGAGCCACTTCAGCCCGGCGTACTGCGCCCGGTTGGCGCTTATCTCATCTATGATTTTCCTGTTACAGGGAACATTATACTGCGCGGCTGTTATTCCACCGAGTCCCTTACCGGCTCCAGCCGCGGCATTCTGCTGACGGCGCTGATTGCGGCACCGATGATGCTGCTGCTGGCAGCGGCAGGCGGACATTGGATTACCAAACGAGCCTTTTCCCCCATTGATCGAATTGCCGAGACGGCAACCCAAATCGGCAGCAGCAATAACTTAGCCCTGCGGATTAATTTGCCCAATACCAGGGACGAGGTCTCGGCTCTGGGAACGGCCTTTGATGGAATGCTCGACCGTCTGGAGCAGTCCTTCCAGGCGGAGAAGCAGTTCTCCTCGGATGTCTCCCATGAGCTTCGCACTCCGGTTGCTGTTATTCAAAGCCAGTGCGAGTATGCACTCTCCGGGGTGAATGAATCCGTCATGCGTCAGTCCCTTCTGGAAATTCAGAGCAAAACGCAGGATATGTCTACCCTAATCACACAATTATTGGAGCTTTCCCGGGCCGAGCACGGAACAGCAGCCATTCACCTTGAGCGGGTAGATCTCTCAGAGCTGGTATATTTGGTCGCGGAAGAACTGGCCGCCACCGCGGAAGAAAAGCAGATTTCCCTTACCGTGGACGCACAAGAGAATATCCAGGTAGATGGCGAGCAAACGCTTCTCCTGCGTCTGCTGCTGAACCTGGCCGGAAATGCCATCAAGTATACCCTCCCAGGCGGGCATGTAGGGCTCTTTATCACACAAACAGAGGAGCATACCGTTCTGCGGGTGCAGGATGACGGTATCGGAATAGCCAGCGAACACCTTGAGAAGATTTTCCGCCGTTTTTACCGTGTAGACTCCTCACGTCACCGGGACAACCAGCTTTCCAACGATGGCTACGGTCTGGGGCTTGCGTTCTGCCAGTGGATCGCCAAGGTACACCATGCTGCACTTACCGTCAAAAGTGTTCCCGGGCAGGGCAGCGAGTTTTCCGTGCTCTTTCCCCCCTGCTCGGTATTGCACTAAAAACCAATACATGCTTTTTGAAAGACCCTACTGGCCATGCAGCCTTTTTCGGGTGAGATACCCCTCTAATATCAGGGTTGCCGCCACTGCGTCTACGTTTTTTTTGTGATCTTTCATTTTTTTACCGCTCTGATGGAGAATGGCGTGGGCTTCCACCGTGGTGCGTCGCTCGTCCCAGAGGGCCACCGGCATACCGCTGGTTTCCGCCACCTGAGCGGCGAATGCTTTATATATCTCGGCCCGTGGCCCCTCGGTACCGTCCATATTGCGGGGAAAGCCCATTACAAGCTCCCCCACCTCTTGCTCTCTTACCAGGCGGGTAATCTCGTCCGCCACAAAGTCCGCCTTGCGGCTCTTTATGACCGTGGTGTACCCGGCCAGCAGTCCGGTGGGGTCGGAAACGGCAATACCCGTCCGGGCGTCACCGTAATCAATTGCCATAATGCGCATAAAATCCACTCCTTTTACCCTTATTATCAGCTATCTGATTTTAAATGTCAATTCATGCTTGACTTTTTCCCAATTCGTGTGATAGTATGTTAACACCTATGAAAAGGGCTCTTTTTTTGTGCGCATTTTTACGGTGTAATGACGTGCAACCCCTTTCACCGCATGACGGACCATAGGGAGGCAGACAATGCCGGATCCGCACCGTAACGCAAAGGGCGTAATATGCCTATGTGTTGCTGGATTCGGCGTTATTGAGCCGTATCCGGCATTTTTTATTGCTCTGAGATAGGCTCAAAATCATAAAGGAGGTGCCGACAAGTGGCAAAAGCTGGCAACCGGGTGAAAATCACCCTGCGCTGTGCGGAGTGCAAGCAGCGTAACTACAACACGTTTAAGAACAAGAAGAACGACCCTGACCGTCTGGAGATGAACAAATACTGCCCCTTCTGCAGAAAGCACACGGTCCACAACGAGACCAAGTAATGAGTGTAATGATGAAGGCTCACAAGAAAGAAGGGTGAATCTGAATGTCTGAAAACGAGAAGATCGAGCAGGCCGAGCTGGAAGCCGCTTTGGAGGCCGAGGCCACCGAGTCCGTTGTCAAGGCGGAAAAGTCCAAACCTGCCAAGTCCGACAAGGACAAGGGCGACGGCAAAAAGGCAAAGAAGCCCGGTGTCTTTAAGCGCATTGCCAAGTGGTTCAAGGAAATGAAAAGCGAGCTGAAGAAGGTTCAGTGGCCCACCTGGAAGCAGACCCTCAAGAGCACCGGCATCGTAATTCTCTGCGTCATTATCGTTGGTGCTTTCATTTGGGTGTTTGACGCTTTGGCCACTTCTGTGGTCGGTGCCCTCCTGCGCCTCTTCGGCAAGGGTTAAGGGGCTTAACATGGCTGATAACGCAAAGTGGTATGTCGTTCATACCTATTCCGGCTATGAAAACACCGTTTCCGCCTCCATTGAAAAGGCGGTGGAAAACCGTGGTATGCGCGACCTGATTCATGAGGTCAGCGTCCCCATGGAAACTGTAACCGAAATCACCGACGCAGGCCCTAAGACGGTGGAACGCAAGGTGTTCCCCGGCTATGTGCTGGTGAAAATGGTGATGACCGACGAGACCTGGCACCTGGTGCGCAACGTACGCGGTGCCACCGGCTTTGTCGGTTCCGGCAACAAGGCCATTCCCCTCACGGAGGAAGAAATTGCCGCCCTGGGCGTCGAAAAGCGAGAGATCGTGGTCGGCTATCAGGTTGGCGACAGCGTAAAAATAACCGACGGCGCTCTGGAGTCCTTCCTCGGTATCGTGGAGGAAATCGACCTGGACCGCAGCAAGGTTCGCGTGGTCGTGTCCATGTTTGGACGCGAGACCCCCGTCGAACTGGAGCTTGACCAGGTAGAGCCCGTCCAACTGTAAGATGCTGCAAGCATGGTCTTCATGTCACTGCATCCTTACCGTATCATTTCATAATGGCACGATTTATCGTGCCCGACCCCCGCGCGTGGGAGGAGCTTTCTGGAAAAGCCCCGTCCAAACCACATTTATCGTAGGAGGTGCTGTTTCAAATGGCACAGAAAATTACCGGTTATGTAAAACTGCAGATTCCCGCGGGTAAGGCTACCCCCGCCCCCCCGGTCGTCCCCGCCCTCGTTCAGCACGTCGTGAACATC
>CAZDDZ010000035.1:0-23022 GCA_964504285.1 uncultured Pseudoflavonifractor sp. | reverse complement strand
CTTTTTATGCAATAATACCGAAATAACATTTGCGTTAGATGGGGTTATGCCGATGCTCTACGGCTTCGGTGTTTTTTTAATTAAAAATAGACTGTATCCTAACGAAACCGCAATCAGTATGAGTGCTACTGGAATACGATAGACCCCCAACATCTCCTGATTTGAAAATGCACTTAGCGAATTGAACACACTGTGCAATATGATACAAGGCCATAGTGATTTTCCACGATAAAACAACGTTACAAACAGAAATCCCATTGGGATGGCATAACCTACTTGGCAGAGGATAGAAATTAGCCCATAACCGCTTCCGTTAATTAGATTGACACTATGCCCGATACCAAAGGTAAGGCTTGAAACTATAATTGCAGTTTTCACATTGTCCTTGCACATCGCTTTAAACAAGAAGCCTCTAAAAATAACTTCCTCTAAAAATCCCACAAGAAGCATGGACAATATAAAGAAAAATGTTTCTATCGGAGAAAAATTCATCTTTATGCCGAACAATAGCTTGGTAAATATTATAATAACCAGCGGAAAATAGTAGCAAACCTTTTTTGCAGGCAGATTTGACTTGCACAGTCCATAGTATGTAAACAGCTTGTTTTTTTGAATAAATAGCAAAATTATCGCAGAAAGAACTATGCAAAACAATGTTGTAATGGATTTTGCAATTCCCACACTTTTTGACACGCTATCTGCTATGCTCATACCTAAAACATAAATAATTTTTTGTGTAGCATGCCATCATGTTAAGTATAAAAAAAGACATACCTCCCCTTAACGGAAGGTATGTCTTCTTGGAGCTGATGGTGGGAATCGAACCCACAACCTTCTCATTACGAGTGAGATGCTCTACCATTGAGCCACATCAGCATATGGACTTTGAGAACTTTGCGGGGGCACACGATGCTACCTTTAACTGCAACCAGCAGCCTGGTCATTACAAATGTGCTGCTCTACCAACCGAGCAATACAAGCAAATAAAGTTTTACGTACCTATGACGCTTGGGCACAATAACACTCGTGCAGATACCTGAACGCCTAGCAGTGATAAACTAATCGCCATACCAAATCAGGCATTTCCTCATGGCATTTAACAAGAATAAATTTTAACATATTTTTTATCTCTCGTCAATCACTCTCTTTTGCAAAATACAGTCTGTATACTTTCGTTGTCTTTGTTGGAAAACCTGCACGGGTTCTCCTTGTTCTTTTTATGCTATTAAAATAATTCATTTCTTCTTTGTGACTAAAACCACGGTTTTTATACTAGTTTGTACCTTTTTGCGTTAGTTTAAAAAAGGGTCATATTACCAGCTCTCTTTACATAAATTCTATCCGTAATAGGTTCTACAAATAGTTATACACATTCTCCACATAGTTGTCCACAGGCCGAAAAATGCTGCTACTCTAGGGTTTTTCACCTTATCCACAATTTTGTCCACACCCCTTTATCCTACATAACGCATTTGTGTCAACTCTGTTTTTAGTTGTCATAACACCACATTCCACTCTGTACGCAAGCCTTCCTGCAAAAAGCAATCCCTCGGCTGATAGCCGAGGGATTCAAAAGAGTGCCGCAGGTTCAGCCCTTGCCAATGTCTAAATTTGCATAGGCGTTGAGCTCCATACCGGCTCGCCGGCCAGCCAAAAACTCATAGTAGCCTTGACAGCCAATCATAGCGCCGTTATCACCGCAGAGTGGCAAAGCAGGCAGATAGAGCTTGTCACCCGTGGCGGCACAAGCCCGCTCCAGCTCGGCACGAATACGGCTGTTGGCAGCCACACCGCCCGCTACCGCAATTTTACCGTATCCCCGCTCCCCTGCCGCCGCCATGACCCGCGGCACCAGCGTGTCAGCCACCGCCCGCCCGAAGGAGGCGGCAAGTCCGGGCAAGTCCAGGGTCTCCCCCTTCTGTCCGGCGTTATGCGCCAGATTCAGCACCGCAGTCTTGAGACCGGAGAAGGACATGTCCAGGGGCGCACCCTCCACCTTGGCGCGTGGCAGATCATAGCGGGCATCGTCCCCACCCTGCGCCAGCCGATCCATGGGGCCACCGCCGGGATAGCCGATTCCCAGCACCCGAGCCACCTTGTCAAAGCACTCCCCCGCCGCGTCGTCCCGGGTGGCCCCCAGCACCGCCATGTCAGTATAGGTGCGCACGTCCACAATGGCGGTGGTACCGCCGGAGACGCAAAGGCAGACAAAGGGAGGCTCCAGGTCGGGGTGGGTAATGTAATTTGCGGCAATATGACCACGTACATGATGGACAGGCACTAGAGGCACACCCAGGCCAAAGGCCACGCTTTTGGCAAAGTTGACCCCCACCAGCACCGCGCCAATCAGCCCGGGGGCATAGGTAACAGCCACCGCGTCAATTTCCTGTTTCGTCACGCCCGCGTCAGCCAGCGCCCGGTCGGCAAGGCCGGCAATGGCCTCAATGTGCTTGCGGGAGGCAATCTCGGGCACCACACCGCCGTATAGGGCGTGCATATCAGCCTGGGAAGCGATCGCATCGGAGAGTACGGTTCTCCCGTCCCGCACCACAGCCACGGCAGTCTCGTCGCAGGTGGTCTCAATGGCAAGAATGTTCATTGGCTTACTCCTTCGGAAATTCCAGGGTCATTAAAATGGCATCCTCTTTCAGGTCGGCATAGTAGTTCTTCCGCCGCCCCACCTGCTCAAAGCCGTGCTTCATGTAGAGCTGAATGGCCGGGTCATTAGAGACCCGTACCTCCAAGGTGATAAAGGCCAGGTTGACCCTGCCAAAGCGAACCAACGTCTCAATCAGCGCGTCGGCTACACCCATGCGGCGGTACTGTCCCTTGACGGCCACCTTTTCAATGCAGCCCTCATCCAGCACTACCTTAAGCCCTGCGTAACCGAGGACGGTACCGTCCTCGGCTATGGCAACAATATAGGATGCATTATCGCTGTAAAGCTCCTCGCAGAGCATATCCTCCGACCAGGGCTTGGAAAAGCACTCACGCTCAATGGCTGCCACGTCGGGGATGTTGGCACGGTCCATAGGGACTAATTTATAATTCATCTTCTAACCTCCAAATGCCTTTTCTCTCTTATCCCTTCGCTCCTGCCCAGCTTTTTCCGGCATAGGCCTCGGCAATCAGCGGCACGGACAGACTTGCCACGCTTTCCATTTCTTCGGTCAGGAGCATCTTGACCTGCTCGGTCTCTCCCGCGGGGCACTCTACGATCAGCTCATCGTGCACCTGAAGAACTAAGCGTGCTTCCAGTTTCTCCTCTTTAAGCCGCTGGGCTACATGGAGCATGGCCAGCTTCATAATGTCGGCCGCCGTGCCCTGAATGGGCATATTCAGCGCCACCCGCTCGCCAAAGGAGCGCAGGTTAAAGTTGGAGGACTTGAGCTCGGGCAACCAGCGTCGCCGGCCAAATAGGGTGGCCACATAGCCATCCGCCTTGGCCTTTTGAATAATGTCGGTCATATAGTCATGCACCCCGGAGTAGGTGGCAAAATATTTTTCCATATATTCCTTGGCCTCCCAGCGGGCAACGCCGATATCCTGTGAGAGAGAGAAATCGGAAATTCCGTAGACAATGCCAAAGTTGACCGCCTTGGCTCGGCGGCGCATCTCGTGGGTAATCTCGTCGGGCGTGACCCCAAAGACCTGGGAGGCGGTGACGGTATGAATATCGGTGCCGCTCTTAAATGCCTCCTGCATGGTTTTATCGTCGGCAATGTGAGCCAGCAGCCGCAGCTCGATTTGGGAGTAGTCGGCGTCCACGAGTACGCAGCCGGCCTTGGGGACAAACATCTTGCGCAGCTCTGCGCCCAGCTCGGTACGGACGGGGATGTTCTGGAGATTGGGCTCGGTGGACGAGAGGCGCCCGGTGGCGGTAACGGTATTCTGGAAGCAGGTATGAATCCGCCCGTCGTGGGCAATGACCTTGGTGAGCCCATCCACATAGGTGCTCTTGAGCTTGGTAAGCTGGCGGTACTCCATGATTTCGTCGATTATGGGATGCTGTCCCTGGAGCTTTTCCAGCACCTCCACGTTGGTGGAATAGCCCGTCTTTGTCTTTTTTACCGGGGGCAGACCCAGCTCGTCAAAGAGCACTACACCCAGCTGCTGGGTTGAGTTGATATTAAACTCATGACCTGCCAGTTTATAAATGGCACCCTGATGCCCCGTAATGCGCGCGTCCAGCATTTCGCCAAACTGGGCCAAGGCCTTGCGATCCACCAGAAAGCCCTCTCGCTCCATTTGCGCCAGTACCGCGCAAAGGGGCAGCTCAATGCCGTAGTAGAGCTGGTGCATACCCAGCTCCTCAAGCTGAGGGGCAAGCTTTTCATGCAGCGCACCGATGAGGGCACAGTGGGAGAAAATTGCCGCCATGGGCGCTACCGGATCGCTCAACGGGCCGAAAGCTCCCTCCTCCAGGTAGTCCTTGGCCTTGGGGAACTCCTGATTAAAGTAGGCCACACCCAGCTTTTCCAGGTCATAACTTCCGTCGGTGGGCGAGAGAAGATAGGCTGCAATGGCAGTGTCAAAGGCAATCCCCTCGCCCTCAATGCCCTCCTCCAGCAGCCGCGCCAGCAGGGGCTTAGCGTCGTGGACGCATTTCTTGACGTCAGCAGCAAAGAGGGCCTTTAGAAACTGGTTGTAATTTTCCAGCCGGTCGGCGCGCACCAGGGCGGCGCAGGAGTCGCTCTCGCTCTCCCACCACGCTACCGCCACGGCGCTCAAATCGGGCAGGGTAAGCACGTCCACACACTCTGCCTTGCGCCATAGTTCCAGCAGTGCCAGCGCCCGGGCAGGCTCCTCCACGACTTCGCTGGAGCAGGCGACGGTCACCACGGGCTTATCCTCTTTTGCCGCCGTAACGCCTGGCTTTAGGCCCATTTTATCGATAAGCTTGCTAAATTCCAGCCGCAGGAAAATATCGTAGAGGGTGCTTCCATTGACCTCCTTACGAATGGCATCCTCGGGGCTAAAGTCCATGGGTGCGCCGCAGTGGATGGTCGCCAGCTCGTAGGAGAGCTTGGCCATATCACGGCCCTCATTCAGCTTCTTGAGCACACCGGGCTTGGCATCCAGGCTGTCAAATTGCGCGTAGATGTTCTCAATGGAGGTATACCGGCCAATTAAATCCATGGCGGTCTTTTCCCCCACGCCGGGTACGCCGGGGATATTGTCCGACGCGTCACCCATGAGGGCTTTGAGGTCAATCATGTGGATGGGGTCAAAGCCGTATTCCTCCCGAAAGGTCTCGGGGGTCATCTCCTTGGTGGTGGTCTGCCCCATGCGGGTGGTGACAAGCTTTACATGGGTTTTGTCGGTCACCAACTGGAGGGAGTCCTTATCTCCGGTGACAATAACGGTCTCCCACCCGGCGGCCGCATCCTTTCTCGCAATGGTGCCGATAAGGTCGTCTGCCTCCCAGCCCTCCAGCTCATAGCGGGGGATATTCATCGCATCCAGCACTTCTTTTAAAACAGGCATCTGGACAGCCAGCTCCTCAGGCATTCCCTTTCGCTGGGCTTTGTAGCCCTCATACCGAAGGTGGCGGAAGGTAGGCGCCTTTAAATCAAAGGCGCAGCAGAGGGCATCGGGCTTTTCCTCATCAATCAGCTTTTGGAGAATGCTGAGAAATCCAAATACAGCGTTGGTAGGCAGCCCATCCCGGGTGGTGAGGTTGCGCACGCCATAAAAGGCGCGGTTGACAATGGAGTTGCCGTCTAAAACCATGAGTTTTTTCATTAGGGGCCTCCCAGCCTGAAGCGTTTCCAGAGCGCAGAGGAGTGCACAGGAACGCAGAATTTTTGTGGCTATTTAGAGCGTATCTGAAAAGTCCTGGCACCCGTCCTTTTGAGGGAAATTTCGGCCAGCCCGACTTTTTAGAAGCGCTCTAGCTATTATACCCGTTTTCGGGCATGTGGGCAAGTGGACGGTAGACGGTAAGGTACATGGTGGTGATACAGGCAAGCCCTCCGATGACATTAGAAATGGGCTCTGCCAGAAACACACCGTTATGCCCCCAGCCCAGGGCGGGCAGCAGCAAGGTGAGGGGCGCGACAATAAACGCCTTGCGCAGCAGAGAAAAGAAAATTGCCTGCTTGCTGCGCCCCAGCGCCACAAAAATGGACTGGCCGATATTTTGCAGGGACATACAGAAGAAAATGGAAAAATAAATTCGAAAGGCGGGTACACCGGCGGCCAAAAGCTCCTCACCGCTGTTAAAGAGGTGAATGAATACCCCCGGCACTGCCATAACAATGCCCCACATGACCAGCGCATATACAAAGGTGATGGAGGTGGTAAAGCGTATCCCCTGCCGCACCCGGTCATAGGCCTTGGCCCCATAGTTATACCCCAGCACCGGCTGGCACCCCATGGGCAGACCGGCAATGGGCAGGGACACTACCTCCCGCACCGAGTTAATGACCGTCATCACGCCCACATATAAGTCATCGCCGTAGCTTTTCAAGGTGGCGTTGCAGAGAATCTGCACCAGGCTGTTGGTAAGCGCCATGACAAACCCGGAGGTGCCCAGCCCCAAAATACGCCTTACCCGCTCGCCCTGCAGCCGCAGGCTGGCCCGGGTGAGGCGGAGAATCCCCCGTTTGCCCGTCAGAAAGCAGAGCACCCACACGGCGGAGCAGCCCTGAGAAATCACAGTGGCCAATGCCGCCCCCCGCACGCCCATGCCCAGCAGGAAGATGAAGATAGGGTCCAGCACAATATTGACCGCAGCCCCAAGGGCTACTGTGAGCATCCCCACCTTAGCAAAGCCTTGGCTATTGATAAAGGGATTCATACCCAAGCTGATCATGACAAAGACAGTACCCAGAGAGTAGATGGTCAGGTAATCGTTGGCGTAGGGAAAAGTAACCTCGCTGGCGCCGAAGAGATAAAGGATAGGCTCCTTAAAAAGCAAAATTACACCGGTCAGCACCACGCCAAATATAAGAAGCAGAGCAAAGGAGTTGCCCTGCACCCCCTCAGCCTCGGCCTCCTCTCCCTTCCCCCGACAAATGGAGCAGAGGGGCGCGCCTCCCGTACCGCATAGGTTTGCGAAGGCAATCATAATGGAAACGATGGGCAGCACCAGTCCTAGTCCGGTAAGGGCATCTTGCCCGTCCACGGGCATATGGCCGATATACATACGGTCTACAATGTTATAGAGCAGGTTTACCAGCTGGGCAATGGTCATAGGAATGGCCAGACGGGTAATGGCCCGTGGAACACTGCCCTGCGTAAAGTCGTTTTGCGCCGCCACGGTATCTCTCCCCTCTTGTTACGCATCTCTAGTGGTCCAGTCAGAAATCAGAATTTATCCCTGGCAAGGTTTTCACAGACCTGCGTTGTCGTCCTCGTCCCGCAAAAATTCTGCTCAAACCCAAACACCGATTTCCGGCCGGACAAACCAATAGCTTGTACTTTCAAATAGAAGTATTATAATACTTATTATCATATTGAGCAAGAGTAGGGGGCTTTCTACACCATGACAATACTGAAACGAGCCGAAGGGCTCACGCCGCTGCTTTCCGCTATGAAAGGCGAGCTGCACCACCACCCGGAGCTCTCCTTTCAGGAGTACCGCACCACGGAGCTTTTAAAAGCGCGGCTGACCGATTTGGGGCTGGAGCTGATTGACCTTGGCATGGAGACAGGGGCAGTGGCTCTCCTGCGCGGGGCTTTTCCCGGGAAAACGGTGGCTCTGCGCGCCGACATTGACGCCATTGCCCAGCAGGAGCCTGCCGGAGAGCAGACCTCGGAGACCGCCGGGGTCATGCACGCCTGCGGCCACGATTTCCACACCACATGCCTGTATGGCGCGGCAAAGCTTTTATGTGAGGAGCGGGAGCGGCTTCACGGCAATGTGCTGTTCCTCTTTCAACCCGCCGAGGAAATTGCTCAGGGTGCGGCAGCCATGGTATCCCACGGTCTTTGGGAACGGCTGCCCACAGTGCCCGACACTCTTTTCGGGCTGCACAACCGCCCCGAGCTTCCCTGCGGTCAAGTCGCCGTCATGGAGGGACCTGTCATGTCGGGTAAGGAGCACTTTGAAATCACCCTCCGCGGCGTGGCGGGGCACGGCGGTTCTCCCCACAAATGCGTGGACGTAATTGTTCCCGCCGCCGCCATCGTTACCGCCATTCAAACCATCGTCAGCCGCAACACCGACCCGCTGGACAGTCTGGTTTGCGCCGTGTGCTCCATTCACTCCGGGACCGAGGAAAACTTTGTGCCCGACACCCTGAAAATGACAGGGTGCATCCGCACCCACAGCGCCGCCGTCATGGAACACGCCAAACATCGGCTGGAGCAAATTTGCAGAAGCACGGCGGAAGCCTATGGCTGCAACCGGACGCTAAGTTTTATCCCACAGACCCCCGCCACTGTGAACAGCCGTGAGATGACCGCTCTGGCACGCAGGGCGGCGGTGGCTGTGGTGGGTGCGGAAAATGTAGTTACCCCCCGTCCCGACATGGGCAGCGAAGATTTTGCCGTCTTTGGGCAAAGAGTCCCCAGCTTCTTTTACTGGCTTGGCTCTGGCTATCCCGACCGGGAAAACGCCGGTTGGCACAGCGAACGCTTTTGCACCGACGACCACGCCCTTCCCATCGGCGCGGCGCTGCTGGCTCAGTCCGCGCTGGTAGCGCTGGAGGAATGAAAAAAGAAAAAAGGACGTGGGGGCACACTGCGCACCCGCCCGTGCCTCGTCCTTGGTGTTCCGTCCAATCGGTGTGGTGGAATCGCCACACCTTGGCGGCCGTTGTGGCCTTGTGGCAGACGCTATGGCGTTTCTTGCATAGTTCACAGTAAAATTTGACTTTTTCGACAAGCTAGGGGCGCGGTATTCCGTTGGAATACCGCGCCCCTATATACTTTATTCTACCCTGCCGCGTCCTCAAACTGGGAGTTATACAAATCGGCGTAGAAGCCGCCCTTTTGCAGAAGCTCCTCGTGGCCGCCCTGCTCGATGATGTCGCCGTCCTTCATCACCAGAATGAGGTCGGCTCCCTTGATGGTGGACAGGCGGTGGGCAATCACAAAGCTGGTACGCCCCTTCATAAGGTTCGCCATGGCTTCCTGGATGAGGTGCTCGGTGCGTGTATCTACCGAGGAGGTCGCCTCGTCCAAAATCATAATTTTGTTGTCGGCCAGGATGGCCCGGGCGATGGTGAGCAGCTGCTTCTGACCCTGGGAGATGTTGCTTGCATCTTCATTGAGCTCCATCTTGTATCCGCCGGGGAGGGTCTGGATAAAGTGGTGGACATGGGCGGCCTTGGCGGCGGCAATGACCTCCTCATCCGTTGCCTCCAGCCTACCGTAGCGAATATTTTCCATAATGGTGCCCTTAAAGAGCCAGGTCTCCTGGAGCACCATGCCGAAGGCCTCTCGCAGCTCGGTGCGGTTAAAGTCCTTCACGTCATGTCCATCCACACGAATGGTGCCGCTATTCACATCGTAGAAGCGCATGAGCAGCTTTACCATGGTGGTTTTGCCAGCACCGGTGGGGCCGACAATGGCTACCATCTGGCCCGGCTTTACATCAGCGGAGAAGTCACCGATAATAATCTTATCAGGGTTATAGCCAAACTTAACATGGTCAAACCGGACTTGCCCCTTTATTTCACTGATGGAGACGGGGCTCTCTGCCTTCTGGTCCTCCTCCTCCTCGTCCAGGAACTCGAATACCCGCTCGGCAGCGGCGGCCATGGACTGGAGCATGTTAAAGACCTGGCTCATCTGGGTGATGGGCTGGGTAAAGTTGCGCACATACTGGATAAACGCCTGAATGTCGCCCACAGTAATTACACCGGCAACCGCAAGGACGCTGCCTGAGATGGCAACCGCTACATAGCCTAGGTTGCCCACAAAGGTCATGATGGGCTGCATCATACCGGAGAGGAACTGGCTCTTCCACGCAGAGCGGAAGAGCACCTGATTGGTGCTGTCAAATTCCGCCTTGACCTCATCCTCCCGGTTAAAGGCCTTGACCACATTGTGGCCTGAGTAGACCTCCTCTACCTGACCGTTGATAATACCCAAATACTCCTGCTGGGACTTAAAGTACTTCTGGGAATGCTTTACTACAACGCTAATAAGAAGCATGGACACCGGGAGAATGACAAAGGCAATAAGGGTCATAATCGGGCTGATGGTAAGCATCATGACCACTACACCGATAATGGTTGTGGTGCTGGTAATGAGCTGGGTGACGCTCTGGTTCAGGCTTTGACCCATGGTGTCCACGTCGTTGGTGATGCGGGAGAGCACCTCACCCACGGTGCGGGACTCAAAATACTTCATGGGCATACGGTTGATTTTAAGAGAAATGTCCTTGCGCATACCGTAGGCCATCTTTTGCGAGATACCCGTCATGAGCCAGCCCTGTACAAAGGCAAAAATGGCCGAAGCAAGATAAATGCATAAAACGGTAATTAAAATATTAGCAATTTTAGTAAAGTCAATCCCGCCGGTGCCGCCAATTTTGCTCACCAAACCGTTAAAAATCTCAGTGGTAGCAGTGCCCAAAATTTTGGGGCCAATAACGGCGAAGGCAGCAGAGCCGATGGCAAAGAGGATGATAAACACCAACGCAATCCAGTACCTGCTCATATATTTTAAAAGCTTACCGATGGTGCCCTTAAAGTCCTTGGCCTTCTCGCCGGGCATCATACCGCGTCCGCCGGGGCCGTGTCCGCCCATGGGGCCGCGGGGCTGGTTCTGTGTCTTATGCTCACTCATGCTCCTTCACCTCCTAACTCCTTTTCGGAGAGCTGGCTTCTGGCAATTTCCTGATAGGTTTTGCAGTCGGCCATCAGCTCCTCATGGGTACCCTTTCCTGCCACCTTACCCTCGTCCAGTACGATAATCTGGTCGGCGTGAAGGATGGTGGAAATACGCTGGGCCACGATAATCACGGTAGCGTCCTTTACCTTCTCACTCAGGGCGCGGCGAAGCACCACATCGGTCTTGTAGTCCAGCGCCGAGAAGGAATCGTCAAAGAGGAACACCTTTGGGCCCTTGGCAATGGCTCGGGCAATGGAGAGCCGCTGCTTCTGCCCGCCGGACACGTTGGTGCCGCCCTGGGAAATGTGCTCGTTATACTGTTCGGGCTTGGAGGTAATAAACTCGGTGGCTTGGGCGATGGCTGCCGCCTCCTCCATGGCCCCGTCTGTAATCTCCTCACCGCCAAACTTAAGGTTTGATTCAATGGTACCCGAAAAGAGCACGCCCTTTTGGGGCACGTAACCCAGCAGTGAGCGGAGCTTGTGCTGGGAGATGTCACGAATGTCCACCCCGTCCATGGTAATGCGGCCGTAGCTCACGTCAAAGAACCGAGGAACGAGATTCAGGAGGGTAGATTTTCCGCTGCCGGTGGAACCGATAATGGCAGTAGTCTCACCGGGTCGGGCAGTGAAGGAGATATGCTCCAGCACATCGGCTCCGGCGTCCGGGTAGCGGAAGGACACATCTTCAAAAGTCAGCTCGCCCTTCCACTTGGCAATCTCTTTATCCTTAACCCGGGACTTGTCGCGGATGGTGGGGGTGGTTTCCAGCACCTCGTTAATACGGGTGGCAGACACGCCGGCCCGGGGCAGCATAATGGAAATCATGGAAATCATCAGGAAGGCCATGACAATTTGCATGGTATAGGTGATAAAGGCAATCATGTCGCCCACCTGCATGGTACCCAGGTCAATGCCGTGGGCGCCGTTCCAGGTGATGAGAAGGGCAATGCCGTTCATCAGGAGCATCATGGTGGGCATCATAAAGGTCATGACCCGGTTGGTAAAGAGCTGGGTCTTCTTAAGGTCTAGGTTTGCAAGGTCAAAGCGCTTCTCTTCGTGCTTCTCCCGGGAGAAGGCGCGGATGACGGGGATACCGGTCAAGATTTCGCGCGCCACCAGATTCAGCCGGTCGATAAGCTGCTGCATACGCTTAAACTTGGGCATGGCCACGCTCATCAGGGTAATCACCAGCAGCAGGATCGCGCCTACCGCCACGCCGATAATCCAGGTCATTCCGGTGTTGGTGTTCATCACCTTAAAGATGGCAAACACCCCGATGATGGGGGCATAAATAACGATACGCAGCAGCATGACAATGACCATCTGCACCTGCTGAATGTCGTTGGTGGAGCGGGTGATGAGACTGGCCGTGGAGAATTTGTCTATTTCGGCGCTTCCGAAGGAAACCACCCGCTTAAATACGTCCCCGCGCAAATTCATACCCACCTTGGCGGCGGTACGGGCCGAGAACAGACCGGCGATAATGGCGGCCAGCACCATAACCAGGGAAATGCCCAACATCTTTGCGCCGGTGGACCAGAGGTAATTTATCTGAATTTGGTTGAGGTCAAGACCCATGGCCGCGTACTCAGCCTTCACAAAGAGTACTGCCTTTTGCGCGATAACCGCGTCCGGCTGGTCGCCCAGATGATTTAAAAAATCTAATTGCGTTCCCGCCTCCGGCCCATTGTTTGCAGCCGGCCTCTCAGGCGACTCAAGGTCATATTTTTCATTAAGGGTGTTTATTACGGACAGGGCCAGCATGGGCTTGCCCAGCATTGCGTCCAGGCGCTCAATCTCTTTTTTGTCCTTGGTGTTCAGCTCGTAATTTCCGTCACTGTTTCGTGTGTAGGCGCTCTCCAGCTCCCGCGCCTCATCCTCTGTCAAAAAGGGCGTCAGGCTCTGCATGGTTTCGGGCCGCATCCACTTCGGCACCGCGTTCTCAATGCCCCCCTGCTGAATCCCCACGTCAACAATATTGGCCGTGTAGGTGGGCAGGCTAAGGTCACAATACGCCTGCACCAGCAGCAGCACCACAATGAGCAGTACCGTGCCGATGGAGGACTTTAGGTACTTAAATAATTTTAGCACTGTGTATTCTCCTTTATCTGCTTTGCGCTCTGTTTGGCCTGTTCTTCTTCAATAATGTCACACAGGTGGTCACACAGGCCAACCAACTGCTCCATTTTTTCCTCTCCCATGCGTGCAAGCACCTGCCGGACAAAGTCCTGGGTGCCTTCCTCCGCTTTGGCCCAGGCAGCAATGCCCCGCTGGGTGGGCTGTACCTTGATGTTGCGCCTGTCCTCCCGGTCAACGGTACGCTCAATAAGCCCCTTGGACTCCAACTCCCGCAATGTACGGGAGACCGCGGGCGGGTGAACATGGGTACGCTGTGCCAGCTCCCAGACATAAATTCCACCCTTTTCAGGATTCTCCTTTCCGGAATTACAGATGGCGCCCAGGCAGAAGAACTCTCCCTTGGTCAGCTCGCCAGGTGAGATAGAGTTGGCGGTTACCCGTCCAAATCGATTCATTACCCGGAGAAACGGTCCCATATTATGCTCTGACTTCAAAAAGCTCCCTCCTTCCATCTGTTAATAGTTAACGTTGTTATTTGTTATTAATGTTACTATATAATAGTCTTATCATTTCTTATTGTCAACCGCAATTATAGACAAAAAGACGTCACGCAAATCAACAACTCTTAGAATTGGTCGGCACACCATGACATGCGGTTGTCTCTATGGCGCAAAAAAGCAGGGCCGCCGCAAAATGCGGCGGCCCTGCAGCTTGTAGACAAACTGCTATTTTGAAATTGGATGTCAAAATACTGCGCTTTTCGAGCGGGGGGATAGTGTGAAAGGGGGGCGGAGCCCCCGCTTTCGCGTGCAGGAACCCGCCCGCAGGCGACCGATTTCGGCATTTTGCGGCGGCCCTGCTTAGAGCTTCTTATAGGCGTTTCCACTTCGGCCCCTCAGGGGTGTCGGTAATTTCAATGCCCTGTGCCTTAAGCTCATCGCGGATGCGGTCAGCCTCGGCAAAGTTTTTTGCCTTCTTAGCATCGGTACGGGCTGCCACCAGAGCGTCAATCTGAGTGTCCCCCTCGGCGGGCGTAGATTCCTTCTCCTTAAGTGCAGCGGCCTGCTTTAGCAGGTCAAGCCCCAGGACGGTATCAAAGCTAGACAGCACTGCCCGCTTGGTGGCGTCGTTCACATCTGCCTTAAGCACGTCGTAAAGAGCGGTCACACCCAGGGAGGTATTCAGATCGTTGCCCACAGCCTCAATGAAGTCTTTCTTGGCCTTGGCGGCAAACGCCTCGTCAATTGTGGCGGGTTCCCCGCTCAGTGCGGCGATGCGGCCAATGAGTTTTTCATATGCCGCCTTGGCGTTATCAAGATTTTCCCAGGAAAAGACCAGGCTCTTTCGGTAGTGGGACTGAAGGCAGAACAGGCGGTAGACCAGCGGGCTGTATCCCTTCTCTTCTAAGAGAGAGACGGTCAGGAACTCACCCTTGGACTTACTCATCTTGCCGCCGGTAGTGTTGAGGTGGTGGACATGGAACCAGTATTTGCACCAGGAATGACCCAGGTAGGCCTCTGACTGAGCAATTTCGTTGGTGTGGTGAGGGAAGGCGTTATCGATGCCGCCGCAGTGGAGGTCCAAGTACTCGCCCAGGAACTTCATGGAGATGCAGGAGCACTCGATATGCCAGCCGGGATAGCCCACGCCCCAGGGGGAGTCCCACTTGAGGGCCTGATCTTCAAACTTACTCTTGGTAAACCACAGCACAAAGTCGGCCTTGCTGCGCTTGTTTATATCCTCATCCACACCCTCACGGACACCTACGGCCAAGTCTTCCTCGTCGTGGTCGTTAAAGACGTAGTACTGCTCCAGCTTGGAGGTATCAAAGTAAATATTGCCCCCCGCGTGGTAGGCAAAGCCCTTTTCCAGCAGACTCTCAATGGTATTTATATACTCACCGATCATGCCGGTGGCGGGCTGCACCACGTCGGGGTACTTAATGTTGAGCTTCTCGCAGTCCTGAAAGAATGCGTCGGTATAGAATTGGGCGATCTCCATAACGCCCTTGTGCTCCCGCTGTGCGCCCTTGAGCATTTTATCCTCGCCGCTGTCAGCGTCGGAGGCCAGATGCCCCACGTCGGTGATGTTCATGACCCGCTTAACATCGTAGCCCTCGTACCGCAGAAATTTCTCCAGCACGTCCTCCATGAGATAGCTGCGCAGGTTGCCGATATGGGCGAAGTGGTAAACCGTGGGGCCGCAGGTATACATGCTCACCTTGCCAGGTTCGTGGGGGACAAACTCTTCCTTTGCGTGGGAGAGGGAATTATACAGCTTCATTTCTTTTTACTCCTTATACATTCTTGCCTCTTGCCTGTTCGTCAATATATTGCTCCAGCCATTCCAGACGGGAGGAGAGGGCTTGCAGTTCCTTTTGCACCGGGTCGGTAACGTGGATTTGGTCTACTTCGCCGCAGTAGTCCACCCGCTCTCCGGCAATGCGCACCACCCGGGCGGGTACACCGACGGCGGTAGCCTCGGGTGGGACCTCACTAAGCACCACCGCGTTGGAGGCAATGCGGGCATGATCGCCCACCTTAAAGGGGCCTAGTACCTTAGCGCCCGAGCCAATCATTACATTGTTTCCAATCGTGGGGTGGCGTTTGCCCTGGTCCTTACCGGTGCCCCCCAGGGTAACCCCTTGATAGAGGAGCACATCGTCCCCCAACTCAGCGGTCTCTCCGATGACAATACCCATGCCGTGGTCGATGACAAAGCGCCGCCCAATTTGTGCGCCGGGGTGAATTTCCACTCCTGTCCAAAACCGGCTCCACTGGGAGACCAGTCTGGCCAGAAAGCGGAGGTTGTGCCGAAATAGCCAGTGAGCCAGCCGGTGGTAAAGTATGGCGTGTACGCCGGGGTATAGCAGAAAAATTTCCAGACGGCTCCGGGCCGCCGGGTCTCTGGTTTGGTAAGCTCTCAGTGTCTCGCCCAGCTTAGTCATGGTGTACCTCCTTGTCTGCGGATACAAAAAACGCCTCTTATGCCAGTATTGGCATAAGAGGCGATATTCATCGCGGTTCCACTCTCATTTTTCGCTTAGAGCCGTAACGGGGCCAGCCGGAGGGCGTCTACATCCCCCTCGCTCCCGGACGCACATTCATATCCCCCGCGGCAGGCACGCTTTCAGCCGGTGACGCGCCCTCTCTGTTCCGTGGTTGCGGTATTACTCTTTCCGTTCAACGCGATATTCAGTTGGTTTGTTCCAGTATATTATCATGCCCTCGGTCTTGTGTCAAGAACCCTCACAACTGCTCCCAGTTCATAACGTCCCGATTCTTCACAAAGTACTCTGCGCCCGAATAGACGGTAGTGACCACAATGACTCCCACCACAACCACGTCAAACACAGGCTCGGCAAAGAGGAACATGACGCAAATGCCCACCATGGTGGCGGCTGTTTTTACTTTACCTGACCAGCCAGCGGCAATGACCCGCCCAGTCTCTACGGCAACCAGCCGCAGGGCGGTAACGGCGAACTCGCGGGTAATGACGATGAGTAGCGCCCACGCCGGAAAACGCCCCTGCTCCACAAACCACAGCATGGCGGCCATTACCAGCAGCTTGTCGGCCAGCGGATCCATAAACTTGCCGAAATCGGTTACCTGATTATAATTGCGTGCAATATAGCCGTCCACAAAATCAGTGATGCTGGCCAGCACAAAAACGGCCAGGGCAATATACTGGCTGTACGGAAAGCCCAGATAGAGCACCACCAGAAAAGCCGGGATGAGCGCAACCCGCAGCATGGTCAGTTTATTGGCTGTATTCATCGGCGTTACTCCTCAATTTCGCCCACCAGGTCGCCGTCCTCGGTACCGGTGATGCGCACGTTTACAAAGGTCCCTGCCGGAACCACTCCGGCAGCGGTAAAGAACACCTTGCCGTCCACATCGGGAGAGTCGGCGTAGGAGCGACCGGCGTAACAGCCCATGTCTGAATCAAATCCCTCGCAGAGCACCTCCAGGGTCTCCCCCAGCCGGCTTTCGTTAAAGGCATCCATGACTCCGGACTGAAGCTCTACCAGCAGCTCCACCCGGCGGCTTGCCACATCGGGGTCTACCTGATCGGGCATGGTAGCCGCGGGCGTGCCCTCCTCAGGGGAGAACTGGAAAATACCCGCCCGCTCAATACCCGCATCCTTCAAGAATTCTGCCAGCTCTTCAAACTCAGCCTCTCCCTCGCCGGGCAGCCCGCAGATAAGACTGGTGCGCAGCACCAGCCCAGGCAAACGGGCCCGCAGCCGACCCAGCAGAGCCACAATCTCCGCCTTTGTGCCCCGCCGATTCATTGCGGTTAAGAGCTTATCGTTAATATGCTGGAGGGGAATATCAATGTAGTTTAAAATTTTATGCTCCCGGGCAATCACATCAATCAGACTGTCATCCAGCTCATCGGGATAGAGATAGTGCAGGCGCACCCAGTGGAAGGGCAGCTTGCACAGCTCGGTGAGCAAATCCCCCAGGCGGCGCTCTCCGTAGAGATCGATACCGTACCGGGTAATGTCCTGGGCGATAATAATCAGTTCCTGCACGCCTGCGTCGGCAAGCCCCTTGGCTTCATCCAGTAAAGACTCCATGCTGCGGCTGCGGTACTTGCCCCGGAGAAAGGGAATGATGCAGTAGGAGCAGCGGTTGTCGCAGCCCTCGGCGATTTTCAGGTAAGCGGTGTACGCAGGGGTGGAGACCAGCCGCGCGCCGTTCTCCTCTGTATGGTCAATGTCGCCGAAGAAGGTAGGCTGGTCGCCCTCCATCACGGCCTGGATGGCGGGCACCACGTCGGTGTAGCTGCCGGTGCCGAGAATACCGTCCACCTCGGGTAAATCCTCCATAATCTCATCCCGGTAGCGCTGGGAGAGACAGCCGGCCACCAAAAGCTTTTTCAGACTCCCCTGCTCCTTAAGCTGGGCCAGCTCAAGAATGTGGCTGATTGCCTCACTCTTAGCGGAATCAATAAAGCCGCAGGTATTGAGCACCGCCACGTCTGCCCCCTCGGGCTCACCGGTGACGGTATAGCCCGCAGCACGGCAGAGGGCCATCATTTGCTCAGTATTTACTAAATTCTTGGCGCAGCCAAGAGATATAAAGGCAATTTTATAGCTATCCAAAACAAAAACTCCTTACCCTATTCGTACCGCTTACAATAACATGAATCGGCCGATTTGTAAAGCACGGCAAAACAGCGGACACGATAAATGGTATCCCTACTCAGGCATTTCACCCATAGGGACATATTTTATCATGTCCGCCGTTATTTATCTGCCGTCCCGCCGATGGCGGACCTTATTCCTCAATCTCCGCGCCATAGCGCCGCAAGCCGTCCTTGATCTCACTCCAGCGGTAGCCACGGCGGGCAAGCGCGTCAGATACGCGCTTAATGGTTTTGGGGTCCGGCTCCTGCCCCTTTAGCTTTTGGCGAAGAAAGGCGTCAATCCCCTCGTCCGGATTCTCCGCTTCGGCCTTCGCCTCGTCCCAAAGCTCGCGGGGCACTCCCCGCCGCCAAAGCTCATCCCTAATTTTTCCCTGGCCGTAGCCCTTGGCCGAGTAGTGCCTGACCACCGTTTTGGCATACTCGGCGTCGTTAATATAGCCCAGCTCCTCCAGCCAATCAGCTACCTCAATCGCGGTCTGCATGTCGGGCTCCGCTCCGTCCTTATCCTTGGCGGTGAGCTTTTCCACAAGCTCCCGTCGGGAGAGGGGGCGTCGGGCAATCAGGTTCAGCGCCTTCGTCCGCAGACCGCTCTTTTTCACTGAAGCGGTCAGTGCCTCCAGTGTCGCATCGTCCAGCTCCATGCCGGTGTAGAGGCCAAAGGAAACCACCTCCCCCTCGGTGACCCGGAGAATGGTTTCATCCTCCATATGGCAGAGCCAGCGGCCCTGCACCTTGGCAGAGGGGGCTAATTTACTGACCCGCATCCTCGCCGTCCTCAAAATCGTCGGCTGCGATGTCTACCGCCCGTCCCGCGGCACGGGCAGCGGCCTTGGCCTGACTAGGCATGAGCTTGTAGGCGTCCCGCCGGATTTCAGCCTCCAGCTTCTCGGCAATTTCCGGGTTGTCCTTCATAAACTGCTTGGTAGCGTCCCGCCCCTGTCCCAGACGCAATTCGCCCATAGAGAACCAGGAGCCCGACTTCTGCACCAGGTCCAGCTTTACGCCCAAATCCACCAGTTCTCCAATTTTAGAGATACCCTCACCGTACATAATGTCAAACTCGGCCTCCCGGAAGGGGGGGGCGACTTTATTCTTGACAATTTTGGCTCGGGTGCGGTTGCCTACCACCTCGGAGCCGTTTTTAATGGCCTCGATCCGGCGCACGTCAATGCGAACCGAAGCATAGAACTTCAGTGCGCGGCCACCGGTGGTGACCTCGGGGTTGCCATACATCACGCCCACCTTCTCACGAAGCTGGTTAATAAAAATGACAATACAATTGGTCTTGGAGATTGAGCCGGCCAGCTTACGCAGAGCCTGACTCATCAGGCGAGCCAGAAGACCCACATGAGAGTCGCCCATATCGCCCTCAATTTCGGCCCGAGGAGTCAGGGCTGCGACCGAGTCTACCACCACCACATCGATGGCGCCCGAGCGCACCAGTGCCTCGCAGATTTCAAGCCCCTGCTCGCCGGTGTCGGGCTGGGAGACCAGCATGGACTCAATGTCTACCCCCAGCGCACGGGCATAGGTGGGGTCGAGGGCGTGCTCTGCGTCTATAAAGGCTACCTCGCCCCCCCGCTTCTGGGCTTCGGCTACAATGTGGAGAGCCAGAGTGGTCTTACCGGAGGACTCGGGACCATAGACCTCGATGATACGTCCCTTGGGAACACCGCCGATGCCTAAGGCCAAGTCCAGAGAGAGGGAGCCGGTGGGAATGGCCTCTACCATCATGGTGCTCTCTCCGCCCATGCGCATGATGGAGCCCTTGCCATAGTTTTTCTCAATTTGCGCCATGGCGGTTTCCAGCGCCTTCTTCTTGTCCGATGCGGGAGCAGCGGCCTCAACGCTGGATTTTTTCTTATCTGCTGCCATATGTATCATCCTTTCAAAACAGCGCGTCAAGGATGCCGCGCCCTACAAATTTACCGTTCCCTCCACCACCCGCCAGATGTCGGCGGTATCACGGTGGGTCTGAATATGCTCAAAGCCGTTTTGGGCCATGATTTTTTCCACATCGCCGGCTTGGTTATACCCCACCTCAAAAAGGAGGGTTCCCCCTAACCGCAGGGCGCTTCCCCACTTGGACGCCACCGCCCGGTAAAAATCCAGACCGTCCTCGCCGCCATCCAGGGCTTTTACCGGCTCATAGTCCCGCACCGAAGCATCCAGTCCCGGCAAATCTCCAGTAGGGATATAGGGCGGGTTACAGGTAATCACGTCAAAATCCCACAGGACCGAAGACGGCGGCAGCAACGCGTCAGCCAGCACACAGGTGACCCGAGCATTCAAGTCATTGCGGCGCACGTTCTGCTTGCTGACTTTCAGCGCCTCCTCCGAAAGGTCGGCCAGCACCACCCGGCATTCCGGGGCATGAGCCGCCACTGCCAAACCGATGCAGCCGCTTCCGGCGCACAGGTCCAGCACCCTGGCCCCTTCCCCTGCCGCCTTGGCAAGGTCAATGGCGCGGGCGGCCAGCACCTCGGTATCGGCCCGTGGAATGAGCACGTCCCGGCTCATGTCCAGGGGCAGGCCGTAAAACTCCCACTCGCCAATGATGTAAGCCACCGGCTCCCCCGCCATACGGCGTGAAATCAAATTGGCTACCCGCTGCTCGATATCGGCAGGCACATAGAGAGACAAATCCCTAAAAAACTGTTCCCTGCTCTTACCCGCGGCGTAGCATACCAGCTCCCGGGCCTCCAGCTGGGCGGCCTCAATCCCCACCGATTTCAGCTGCTTCCTCGTATCTAAATAAAGGTTATTGTAAGTAGTCGCCACTTCATATCCCCCCTGCAAAACAAAGAGCGAAAGCGCCATGGGTTTGCAACCGTCGGCTTTTCATTTTCACTCTTCATTCTTCATTTACCAAGCATCCTTCCCCTTCTCCTGCGGCAGCACCAGCTCCAGAGAGCGGATGCCAACCTCAATCATGGAGTCGTCCGGCTCGAAGGTGGTCCAGTTCTGCATCCACATACCGGGGGCGCGAATGGCCCGGCAGAGGAAATTGTCGTGGCGGCCCACAAAGCGGTTAAGCTCGTACGTCACGCACACCACCAACGGCAGCAGCGCCAGATGGGCCAAAGCCCGAAAGAAGGTGTTGGTTATGGGGAAATAGGCAAAGAGCACACCGGAAAAGAGAATGGAGACAAAGATAACCACAAAGAGAAAGCTGGTGCCGCAGCGGGGGTGATGCTTAGGCTGCCTGCGGACATTCTCCACTGTAAGGGGAAGGCCCTGCTCGTAGCAGTAGATGGTCTTGTGCTCAGCGCCGTGGTAGGAAAATACACGGCGAATATCCTTCAGCTTGGAGCAAAGAATCAGGTAGCCGATGAAAATAACAATTTTCATTAGGCCCTCCACCAAATTGCGCCCCCACATGGGAAAGCCGGGGAAAAAGTGGAGGATACCGCCGGTTACGAAGGTGGGCAGCAAAATGAATAGCCCCACGGAAAAGGCAATGCCCACAATGACGGCCAGGGTAATAAAGACCGCCGCCGCTTTCTCGCTGCCCAGCTTTTTGTCTAGCCAAAGCTCAAATTTAGAAGGTTCCTCCTCAGCCCCCTCCTCCTCGGGGTAGAACTCGGCAGAGTACATGAGTGCCTTCACACCGTTTGCCATGGAGGAGCCAAACCCAAACAGGCCCCGGATAAAGGGCAGCCCGCAAATAGGATGCTTGTCCTTGATAAGAACACGCTCCTCTACCTTCTCCTCCAATGTGCCGTCCTGCTTGCGAATGACAATTGCTTTTTTTTCCGGGCCCATCATCATGATGCCCTCAATTAAGGCCTGACCGCCAATGACGGTCTTAAATTTGGTGGCACAGGCCATCTGCTTCTCTGACATAGGAGTTCTCCTTTGGTTGCATTATATCAAACATACATTCGATATGCAAGCATTATTTTAGAACTTACGTTCCATCCATTGGTAAGGCAATTTTGACAATGCAGCCGCCACCCTCGGCATTGCTCAGCACCAGCGTTCCACCGTGGCGGGTAACGATTTCATCGCAGACCGCCAAACCGATGCCGCTGCCCCGAGCCTTGGAGCTGCCCTTGTAAAATTTATACTTGACGTGAGGAAGCTCCTCCTCCGGAATGCCTGGGCCGTAGTCGCGGATGGTGATGACCACATGCTCCTCCTCCCGGTGAATAGCAGCGTCAATGCGCTTGCCGGAGCCGCCGTGCTTGGCGGCATTGTCAAAGAGGTTGGAAAACACCTGCCGCAGCCGCTCCGGGTCGGCGGGAATGGGATCAAACTCCTCCTCGCAGTCGGTATAGTTGAGGGTGATGCCCTCCCGGCGGAAGAACTCCCGATAGGTGTAAACAGCGTCCTCCAGCTCGGCTTTAATATCCACCGGCTCAATAGAAAGAGTAAAGCGTCCGTCCTCAATGCGTGAAAATTCCAACAGCTCCTCTACCATGTTGGTGAGTCTACGGGCTTCGGAGACAATGATACCCATGCCCTTTTTTACATCTTCGGCATCACGCACCTCGCCGTTCATAATGGTTTCGGCCCAGCCGTTAATGGCGGTAAGCGGGGTACGCAGCTCGTGTGAGACCGAGGAGATAAATTCTCCCTTCATCTTCTCTGACTGTTTGATGCGCAGGGACATGTCGTTAATGGTGTCGGTCAGCTCGCCAATTTCATCGTCAAATTTCTTATCGATTTGTATACCGTAACTACCCCCGGCAATACGCTTTGCGTGCTCGGTAATGCCGGCCACCGGCTCTACAATGGAGCGGACAAAGTAAAGATTGGAGAAGTACACCAAAATAATAATAAGCACACCGATAGCCAGTGCGATAACGATAATCGTGGCAATTTGCCGGTCAACCAAGCGCAGGGACGTGACCATGCGTGCCACAGCCACCACTCGTCCCCCCACTACAATCGGGCTGGACACGGCCATTACATGCTCGCCGGTGTGGGGGTCCTTCCCCGACCAAGAGGTCTGCTCCACATTGGCAATGGCCCCGGTCACATCCGGGGTATTGGG
>CAZDDZ010000034.1:0-23072 GCA_964504285.1 uncultured Pseudoflavonifractor sp. | reverse complement strand
CCAAACTGGTCGGCGGGGGTTTGCTTTGTTTGTGTGCTCAAGCCTCCATGTGTCTGCCCAGGAAGCCCGCAATGGTTTGGGCCAGCTTGTAGTCGGTTTCGTTGGGAGTCATGTCTCCATCAGTGCCCACAAAGAGTACACAGCCCAGCACATCCCCCTCTGAGAGAATGGGGGCGGCAGTGGAGATGAAGAACTTGTCCCCCTCCTCGTTGACGGGCTTGGGGGTTTCACCCGACTTAAACTGGTAAATCTGCCGTGCGTCCATAATCTGCTCCAGCTCTGCGGAGACCCGCTTGTCCACCAGCTCCCGCCGAGCGGCACCTGCCACGGCGATGCAAGTGTCGCGGTCGGTAATCACAACAACCTGCCCGGTGGTTTTGTTCATAGTCTCACACATCTGGCCCGCAAAGTCCGCCAGCCCACCCATCAGGGAATACTTTTTGAAAATCACGCCGCCCTCTTTATCGGTATATATCTCCAGTGGGTCGCCCTCGCGAATACGCATGGTTCGGCGAATTTCCTTGGGTATGACTACACGCCCCAGATCGTCGATGCGGCGTACGATACCGGTTGCTTTCATATACAAATTCCTCCTGCGGTTTGTTTCTTTAGACATTCATATTATCCGCAGGTTTTTACCAGCTATACCAATTCTTAATCTGGTTACATATGGAATTTTAAAAAATCCAATGGGTCTCAGGGGCGGCACGGTGCGGAACATTGGGGTAGTCGTCCCCGTAGGGATACCCCACCATGAGGGCGCAGCAGACCTCATCAGTCTCCGGAATGCCCAGCCATCCCCGCAGACCGGGCGCCGCGTCGGCCAGGCGGGTAAGGTAGCCTGCCCAGCAGGTACCCAGACCGGCGCGAATCAAAAGCAATTCCAGCGTGGTTGCCGCGATACCCGCGTCAACATGAGCCTGAGCATCCCGGGGAGCATGACACAAAATCATACAGGGTGCGCCGCAGGTAATAAGATTGACCCCCGCCTTAGCCATGATTAGCAGCTCCGGGGCAGTGCGGCTCTCCCGCACCCAGTCCAGGGCAAGCTCCACCGCCCGGTCGGTGTTTTCTTTGCCGCAGACTACCGTCCAGGTGCATACCCGACGGTTTTTCGCGCTGGGCGCATAGGCTGCGCCTTCCAGGGCTGCCTGAATGACCTCCCGCGGGGGAGACTGGGGCTGATAGCGGCGAATAGAGCGGCGGGACTGGATCAGGCGAAGCATCTCATCCTCCGCCGGGACGGGATAAAGCTCGGACGGGCTCAAGCCCTCAAACCGCACCGCCCTGGCAGGGCAGGCGGCAGCACAGTGCATGCAGCGGATGCAGCGCTTTTCCTTGCCCACTACGGGGCCGTCATCCCCCTGCCGCAGCACACCGCAGGGGCAAGCAGCCACACAGCGGCCGCAATGAATACATTCAGTTTGCACAATGGAAATCAAAAAAATTCCCCCTCTTTTTCCTATATTTTAAGTTACTTTGGCCCAAAAGACAAGGGCGGCGGTTTGCGGCATAACGCTTTCTTGACTTTGTGTACAGGAGCGCTCTATACTGAAGCCAAACCATAATACAGAACAGGAGTGACATGATGGAAGGGACTATGCTCCGGCAGGTTATGACCGCCCCAAAGGAAATTAAATTTGATACCGTACCCATTCCCGTGCCCGGGGCCGGACAGGTGCTGGTAAAAATCAAGCGCATCGGTATTTGCGGCTCCGATATTCACGTCTACCACGGCAAGCACCCCTACACCAAGTACCCCGTCACCCAGGGACACGAGGTCTCCGGTCAGATTGCGCAGCTGGGCGAAGGAGTGACCGGCCTGCGGGTGGGTCAGAAGGTGACCATTGAACCCCAGGTTTACTGCGGCCAATGCCACCCCTGCACGCACGGGAAGTATAACCTCTGTGAGAGTTTAAAGGTCATGGGCTTTCAAACCACCGGCACCGCCAGCGAATATTTTGCCGTGGACGCCGCCAAAATCACTCCCCTGCCCGACCACATGAGCTATGACGAGGGCGCCATGATTGAGCCGCTGGCCGTTACTGTCCACGCTGCCCGCAGAGCGGGTGATGTGACCGGACAAAAGGTCTGCGTGCTGGGCTGCGGCCCCATCGGCATCCTTCTCATTCAGTCCTTAAAGGCTATGGGCGCGGCGGAGGTAATGGCCACCGATATTTCCGACTACCGCTTGGAGCTTGCTAAAAAGTGCGGTGCCGACTACGTGGCAAACACCAAGACCGCCGACTTCGGCGGGGCGCTGGTCTCCGCCTTCGGCCCCGACAAGGCCGACGTAATTTACGACTGTGCCGGCAACGACATTACCATGGATCAGGCCATACAAAATGCCCGAAAGGGCAGCACCATTATTCTGGTGGCGGTGTATGCCGGTCTTGCTCATTGTGACCTGGCGAAACTAAACGACTCTGAGCTGGATTTAAATACCACCATGATGTACCGCCACGAGGATTATGTGGACGCCATCCGCTTTGTGGGAGAAGGTAAAATCCAGCTTGCCCCCCTCATGAGCAGGCATTTCGCTTTTACCGACTACCTTGCCGCCTACGAGCACATTGACGCCAACCAGGAAACCACTATGAAGGTGCTGGTGGACGTAGATCCTAACGATTAAGAGGAGGACAATGATATGAGCATCGGCAGTCATGTGACCGGCCTGCAGCATCTGGGCCTGCCTACTAACGACATAGAAAAAACCATTGCCTTTTATGAATCCCTGGGTTTTACCGTGGCACACCGCACCGAGTGCAATGGTGAGCAGGTCTGTTTTCTTACCCTTGAAAACATTTGTGTGGAGACCTACCAAAACGGGCAGGCCGTGGGCCGAGCCGGAGCAATTGACCACCTTTGCCTGGATGTGGACGACGTAGACGCGGCTTGGGAAGCGGTGAAGGCAGCCGGTCACATCCCCCTGGAGAATGAAATTCAGTTTTTACCCTTCTGGGAAAATGGCGTTCGCTTCTTTAACATCTTAGGCCCTAACGCGGAAAAAGTGGAGTTCGGGCAGATTTTATAAAGACCTGTACTTATA
This sequence comes from uncultured Pseudoflavonifractor sp., assembly GCA_964504285.1. Lineage (GTDB taxonomy): Bacteria > Bacillota > Clostridia > Oscillospirales > Oscillospiraceae > Pseudoflavonifractor. Next base: position 20,023 of record CAZDDZ010000034.1, on the reverse strand, counting down.
GACCACTACGGCCGAATTTTTATAGAATGGGCGCTGAAGCGCCCATTCTATTTTTATCCCCTGCCGCTTTATTTCGCCTTATTAAATTTGCAGTTAATTTAACGATTTTGGCTTTTTTTGCACCCCAAAATTGTCTATTTATAGTATAACTGCATAACTTAACCCGCTTCTTTTTTGCTTATTTGGAGAAAATTCTAATACCCCTTGCAACAGCACGCCCTATGCACTATAATATGTACAATGTTATAACAATAGCCGATTGGCAACATTAAAACTGGAGAAAACCGAGGAGATTGCCATGCTGCAGGAGAAAGTCCTAGATAAAAACGTGCCCATTCCGCTCTACTTTCAGCTGGAAAAGCTGATTTTAGAGGAAATTGAGAATGGATCCTACCCCGTGGGCAGCATGATACCCACCGAAAAAGAGCTCAGTCAGATGTTTGACATCAGCCGCACCACCGTGCGTCAGGCCATTACCGACCTGGTGCGGAAGGAACAGCTCTACCGCATTAAGAGCAAGGGTACCTTTGTCTCCCGGCCTAAAATCAGTCAGGAATTTATTCAGAGCATCCTCTCCTTTAACGAGGACGTGATGCATGCCGGACGCACACCCAGCACCGAGGTGCTGGATTTGAAGATGGTTTACCTGCCCCAGGAAATTGCGATACAAATGAACGTGCCGGCAGAGTCTAAGGCCGTCTACCTCTACCGCAAGCGCTCTGCCGACGCAGACCCCATTGTCCGGGTAGAGACCTATCTGCCCTATGACTTATGCAGTTTCATTCTGGACCATGATTTCACTTGCGAATCCCTCTATGATGTGCTCTCTCGGCAGGACAATACCAAGGTCACCCGGGTTACCCGCCTGTGCGAAGCCCGCTCCGCAACAGCGGAGGATGTTGCCGTGCTGGGAATCAAGCGGGGCCGTCCCATTCAGTACTTTAACTCCTTCGGCTATAACCGCTACGGCAAGCTGGTGGAGTATTCCATCGCCCGCTACCGTGGGGATCAGAGCAAGTTCCAGGTGGAAATCTCCCGCGGGTAAGATTTTCTTTTCCAAATTACCTCTCCGTTCGGAGAGGTAATTTCAAACCTTTTTATGTCGTAACATAGCAACAATGCAATAAAGAACATTCCTAAGCAAGGGGGAATTTTTTTATATGGCTTACTTACAAACGGTGCTTGGGGAGATTGATCCCCTCACCCTGGGGCACAGCCAAATTCACGAGCACATTTTTGTTCGGCCCACCCCCATGGCAAAGCAGAACCCGGCCCTGCAAATTGATGACTTCGACCGTTCCCTGGCCGAGTTAAAGGAGTACCGGGCCAAGGGCGGCTACTTTTTGGCCGATGCCCAGCCTGTGGCTGCCGGGCGGGATGCCCAAGTGCTGGAGTCACTATCCCGGCAAAGCGGCGTGACTATCGCCGCCGCCACCGGTTACCATCTGCTTGGTTTTTATCCGGAGGACTGCTGGGTACACGCCCTAGACGAGGAGGGTCTTTTCTCCCTCTACCGCGGTGAGCTGGCAGACGGAATGCTCCCATGGTGCAGTGATTCCAGTCACCGCCCCATCCATTCCACTTCCATTCGTGCCGGCCTCGTAAAGGCCGCCATTCCTAAAGAGGGTGCGGTGGGGCGCTACAAAATTCTGCTCCGTGCCGCCGCCCGTGCTGCCGCCGTGACCGGTGTTCCCCTCATGCTCCACACCGAAAAAGGCGAAAATGCTCTGGCCGCCATTGAGCTGTGCATTTCTCTCGGGGTTCCCCCGCATAAGCTGGTGGTCTGCCATGTTGACCGTCAAGCCGCTGACTTCGCGCCACACGACGCCATTGCCGATACCGGGGTTTACCTGGATTACGATACCATCGCCCGCTTTCGATACCACTCCGACGAGGAGGAGATTTCCCTCATTCGCTACATGCTGACCCAGGGCCGCGCCGCGCGCATTCTTCTCGCCCTGGACACCACTGCCGCCCGTCTCTCCTCCTACGGCGGCAAGACAGGTATTTTTTATATTCTGGATACCTTCCTGCCCATGCTCCGTGGGGCAGGTGTCACCCCGGAGGAGCTGGAGCTAATAACTGTGCGCAACTGCCGGCAGCTTTTTTCGCCGGATTAATTTAGGGAACCTCTGATTTAATCTCGCCGCATATCTTGGCTGTGTCTGTTCCGCCCGGACTGCGCCAAAAAACCTTGCAATCCGTCAGGATTCCTGCGTTTTTGGGCTTGCCGGACAAAAAACACACGCGCTAATCTATACGACCGGGTTAAATCAAAGCTTCCTTAGTTTCATAAAGAAAGGGTGTCTAATATGATTCAACTTCCCGAGCGCGCAACACGTCCCACCATGTACTTTGTAGGGGTTACCACCGGCCAATCCTCTATTATGAAGGTATTTCCTATTTGGGCCGAAGCCCTGGGTATCGACGCCGTCATTAAGGGCATTGATCTGCCTGTCCATGCCCCCGCCGAGGATTACCGCGCGGTGGTGGACTTTATGAAGCACGATCCCCTCTCCTTGGGTGCTCTGGTTACCACCCATAAAATCGACATGTATAACGCCGCCAGCGATATGTTTGACTATATCGATCCCTATGCCCAGCGCTTCGGCGAACTCTCCTCCATTTCCAAGCTGGACGGAAAGCTGTGCGCACATGCCAAGGACCCCATCTCCTCAGGTCTTGCTATGGATGCCTTTATCCCAACCGGCCACTGGAAGAACGGCGCCCAGGTCTGCGTGCTGGGTGCAGGCGGCTCGGCTCTGTCCATCTCGGCTTACTTAGGGAATGAAGATCGCCACGGGGAGGATATACCCGCCGCCATTCAGTTTACCAACCGCTCCGCCCCCAGATTGGCCGAGGCAGTTCGTATTCTGGAGTACTTAAACGTGCCCATGGTCTACCACCTGTGCAAGGAACCCGCCCTCAACGACAAGGTGGTGGAAGCCCTCCCTGCCGGTTCACTGGTGGTCAATGCCACCGGGCTGGGCAAGGACCGTCCCGGTTCCCCCCTTACCGACAGCTGCAAATTCCCGCAGGACGGCATCGTCTGGGAGCTTAACTACCGGGGCAGCCTGGAGTTCATGCACCAGGCCGAGGCGCAGCAGAAGGAGCGTAACCTTACCATTGAGGACGGCTGGACCTATTTCATTCACGGCTGGACCCAGGTCATTGCCGAGGTCTTCCACATTGACATTACCGGCGAGCGTCTTGCCATGTGCGACAAGCTGGCTGCCGGTCTGCGCGGCTAAGGGGGCGTTGGTGTGAAGGTACTGACCACCCCCCGTTCCTACGGGAAAACCGACCCTGAGGTTTTTGAGATGCTCCGGCGGGCCGGAATTGAAATTGTCCGGAACGAAACCGGCGGAATTTTAGACAAAGCCGCCATGAAAACCCTTCTGGCCGAATGTGACGGCGTAATCGTGGGGGTCGATCCTCTGGACGCGGAAGTCATCGCCGCCGCCCCCAAGCTAAAGGCCATTGCCAAATACGGCGTTGGGGTGGATAATATTGACATAGAGGCCGCCAAAAGCCGCAATATCACTGTCTCCCGCACGGTGGGCGCAAACTCCGAGGCGGTGGCCGATTACGCCATGGCCCTCATTATGGCGGTTGCGCGCAAAACCGTGATGATTGACGCTCGCTGCCGCCAGGGGGACTGGAAGAAAATTACCACCCGGGACGTGACCGGCGCCACCATCGGTATTTTGGGCTTTGGCGCTATTGGCCGCCATGTGGCCAGGCGCGCCCAGGGCTTTGGCATGACGGTGCTGGCACACGACCCCTTCTGGGACGCGGAATACGCTGCCGCCCACCACATTACCCGCGCCACCCCCGAGGAAATTTATACCCAATGCGATATTATCTCCCTCCACCTGCCCCTGCTGCCCGAAACCCAGAATATGATCGGCGCTCCTCAGCTTGCCATGATGCGCCCTGATACCATTCTGGTCAACACCGCCCGGGGCGGTATTATCGACGAAGCCGCCCTGCTGGACGTGCTGGAAAAGGGCGCAATTTATGGCGCGGGCATTGACGCGTTTTCCCAGGAGCCTCCCACCGACCCCCGCTGGACGGCGCTGGAGAATGTGGTGTTAGGCTCCCACTGCGCCGCCTCCACCGCCGGAGCCGCCCTCAACATGGGGCGGATGGCCACCGAGAACATCATTCGAGATTTAGGTCTATAAGGGGGACCCCATATGAAGTACATACTCGCCCACGATTTAGGCACCTCCGGCAATAAGGCCACCCTGTTTTCCGCCGAGGGGCGCATGGTGGCCAGCGAAACCCACAGCTACGGCTGCCACTACTTTAACGGCATTTGGGCCGAGCAGGAGCCAGAGGACTGGTGGCAGGCCATCTGTGCCACCAGCCGTAATCTGATTGCCAAGGCGGGCATCGACGCGGGAGACGTGGCCGCCATTTCCTTCTCCGGGCAGATGATGGGCTGTCTATGTGTGGATAAGCAGGGCAGGCCACTGCGCCCCTCCATCATCTGGGCCGACCAGCGTGCCCAAGCCCAGGCCGAGGCCATCTCCCGGCACATCTCCATGTCCGACTTCTACCACATCTCAGGCCACCGCAACAGCGCCTCCTACGGCCTGCAAAAGCTCATGTGGGTGCGGGATAATGAGCCCGAGATTTACGCCAAGACCTATAAAACCCTAAACGCCAAGGATTTTATCGTCCTGCGGCTCACCGGGAAATTTTATACCGAGCCCTCCGACGCTACCAGTAACGGCTGCATTGATCTCAACACCCTCCAGTGGTCGGAAAAAATCGTGGATATTTCCGGCATTGACGGCGACAAGCTGCCTGAGATTGTCCCCTCCACCTTCGTGGCGGGAGAGGTAACCGCCTGGGCTGCGGCGCAGACCGGGCTGAAGGCGGGCACTCCCGTAGTTATGGGCGGCGGCGACGGATTGTGCTCCAACGTGGGTGCCGGCTCGGTCAGTCCGGGCAATACCTTCTGTAATATCGGCTCCTCAGCCTGGGTCGCCACCACCAGCGAAAAGCCCCTTTTTGACGAGGAGATGCGCACCTTCACCTGGGCACACATCGTACCCGGTCTTTACTCCCCCACGGGCACCATGCAGTCGGCGGGGGGAGCCTACAACTGGCTCAAGGGTCAGGTGTGCAAATGGGAGACCGAGGAGGGAAAACGAAGAGGGTGCAGCCCCTACGAGCTGATTAACGAGGAGGTCGCCAAATCCCCCCCGGGGGCAAACGGCGTATTTTTCCTGCCCTACCTGCTGGGGGAGCGCGCCCCCCGCTGGAACCCGGACGCCACGGCGGCGTGGCTGGGTCTCAAGATGGAAAATCAGCGCTGCGACATGCTCCGTGCCGTACTGGAGGGCGTGACCCTGAACCTGAACGTCATTCTGGACATTATGCGGAAGAACCTGCCCATTGACGACACACTTCTGGTCACCGGCGGCGGTGCCAAGGGGCAGGTCTGGTGCCAGATGATGGCCGACGTATATAACGCCAACATCAAGGTTCCCGTACTGCTGGAGGAGGCCACCAGCATGGGCGCGGCCATGACCGGCGGCGTTGGCGTGGGCATTTTTAAGGACTTTACCGAAATTGACAGAATGATTGAAATCAACAAGACCATCACCCCTAACCCCGATGCAGTAAAGGCCTACGGCCCCGTCAAGGAGGCCTTTGAGGTCTGCTACGAGAGCATGAAGCCCCTCTACGCTTATCTGGCCGAGCACAAGTAACCGGACCGCGGGACGATGGGGACATCGCCCCCTACGGCACAATAAGGTAGGAGCCGATCTTTTCGTCGGCCCGCAACGAAAGGAAGATTTTCTGATGAAAAAGGAACAGGTAATTTCCAAGCTCCGCGCGTGCGGTTTGGTGGCCGTGGTACGCGCCAAGGACGCGGACGACGCCATGCGCATTTCCGAGGCCTGCATTGAGGGCGGCTGCGCCGGTATCGAGCTCACCTTTACCACCCCCGGCGTGCTCCCCATTATTGAAAAGATGGCGAAGGAGTACGAGGGGAGCGACTTCATCATTGGCGCGGGCACTGTGCTCGACCCCGAGACCGCCCGCATGTCTATCCTCTCCGGCGCTCAGTATGTGGTCAGCCCCAGCTTTAACGCCGAGACCGTACGCATGTGCAACCGTTACCGCGTGGCCTGTATGCCCGGCGCTATGAGCATTGCCGAGGTCATTGCCGGTATGGAGGCGGGCGCCGACATCATCAAGGTATTTCCCGGCGAGCTCTTTGGGCCTAAAATCATCAAGTCCATTCACGGCCCCCTGCCCCATGCCGAGCTGATGCCCACCGGCGGCGTAAGCGTGGACAACGTGGCCGAGTGGATTCGCGCCGGGGCGGTAGCCGTAGGTGCAGGCAGCAGCCTGACCGCCGGAGCCAAGACGGGGGATTATGCCTCCATCACCGCCACCGCCAAGGAGTTCGTAGAAAAAATCAAGGCTGCCCGTGCGGGGTAAGCGCTATGAATAAAATTGGAATGCACTATGGCTTCTGGAGCCATAATTGGGACGAAATTGAGTACCTGCCGCTGATTCAAAAGGTAGCTGGGCTGGGCTTTGACATTTGCGAGGTAGCCTCGGCGGAATTTGGCTATTACTCGGACGACAAGCTCCGGGAGGTAAAGTCCTGCGCCGATGACTGCGGCATCGGCTTTACTTACAGCATCGGTTTGGAATCTAAGCATGACCTGGCCAGCGACGACGCCGCCGTTCGCCAGGCAGGTATCCGCCACGTTACCCGGATTTTGCAGTCCATGCCCAAAGTGGGGGCCACCATTCTCAACGGGGTGAGCTATGCCGGGTGGCAGGCCATGCCCAATCACGGGCTGACCCCCGATGAAAAGCGCCGCAAGGAGGACCTTGCCGTCGAATCCATGCGGGAGCTCATGAAGGTAGCCGAGGATAACGGTGTGCTCTACTGCTGCGAGGTAGTAAACCGCTTTGAGCAGTATCTTCTCAACACCGCTAAGGAGGGCGTAGCCTTTGTAAAGCGGCTGGAAAGTCCCAATGCCAAGGTTCTGCTGGATACCTTCCACATGAACATTGAGGAGGACGACATGGTGTCCGCCATTCTGGAAACCGGCTCTTACCTGGGTCACTTCCACATTGGCGAGAATAATCGCAAGCCGCCGGGCCAGGGTAAGCTGCCCTGGGTGGAGATGGCAGCCGCCCTTAAGCAAATTGGCTATCAGGGTGCCGCCGTCATGGAGCCCTTCATTTTAATGGGCGGCTCCATCCCCTACGACATCAAGGTTTGGCGGGATATTTCAGGCGGGGCCGACCAGGCCGCCATGGACAAAATGGCCGCCGACGCCTGCCGCTTTATGAAAAAACTGCTCAACTAGAGCGTTTCTGAAGGAGTGACTGTGATGCAGAATTCTACGCTGTTTACCCTCCTGCCCGAGGCCTATGTCTCTACCCCCGACGGCATGGCCATTGATAAGGACAACAACCTCATTGTGGCCTGCCCCAACTTTGCCGACATGAGTATGCCCTCCTGCGTGCTGAAAATTGACAAGGAGCGCAACATCAAAAAGTGGTTTGACGTGCCCGTTAACGAGTACACCGGTGAAGCCAGGGCTATGGGCATTGAGTTCGGCCCCGACGGCGACCTTTACATGGTGGATAACCCCGGCTGGACGGAGCGGGAGGACCTTGTGTACACCGGCCGCATTCTGCGGCTGCGCCTAAACGATCAGGGCGTGGTTAGGTGCACGGTGGTAGCCGACAATATGGAGCATCCCAACGGCATTCGTATCCGGAACGGCTATATTTACGTCACACAGAGCTGCATGAAGCGCCAGAAAACCGACAGTGGCAAGCTCATGAGCTGCGTTTACCGTTTCCCCCTGGACGCGGAGGGCATTCACTGCACCAACACCCTGGCCGACCCGGATATTTTTGAGACCTTTATTACCGAGAACCCCAAGTGCCAGTATGGCGTGGACGGCATTGTGTTTGACCACGACGGCAACCTCTACATCGGTAATTTCGGCGATGGCCTGGTGCACAAGATTACCTTCCATGCCGATGGCTCTCTTAAGGAAAACATTAAATGGGCACAGGACTCTGCCAACCTCAAATCTACCGACGGCATGACCATCGACCGCTATGGCAATATCTATGTTGCCGACTTCTCAGCCAACGCAATCGCCCGGATAGACCCCGCGGGCAAGGTCACGCGCATGGCGTGCAGCCCGGACAGTGACGGCTTTCACGGCGAGCTGGACGAGCCGGGCGAGCCCTGCGTCTGGGGAGATAAGATTATTGTTTCCTGCTTTGACCTGGTCACCGACGAGGACAAGGTCAACACCGCCCACGAACTTCCCGCCACTATGGCTATGCTGGATGTGGAGCCCTGAGCTTTTCAGCGTTTTCCCGCAGGCAAAATCACCCGGCCCGCTGCAATGGCGGCAAAAACTTTGGTAATTAAAAAGGGTCTCCAGTCCTCGGACTGGAGACCCTTTTTGCATCTGGTTAAATTTTTCAGAACTTAATGATGCCCTTTTTAAGCACCTTTTTGTCCAGCAGCTTGGCGTATGCCTCCACGCTGTCGGAAAAGTCAAAGTAGTCGGAGATGAAGTCCTTAATATTGAGCTGCCCGGAGCGCATCCACTCCAGCACCTGCTGGTGGGCCTCGCCCTCCTCCCGCTTGCGGGGCATCTGCTGATAAATCACCCGCCAGTTATAGTCTGCCTTGCTAAAGTCAATGGTGATTTCCTCTTTTTCAGGCACGCCGTAGCAGAGTACCGCGCCGCGGTCCTTAATGAGTCCCATTCCCTGGTTAACAATGGCAGGGAAGCCGGCAGCATCCAGCACAAAGTCCACGCCGTCAGGGAAAATTTTACGTACCTCGGTGCGCACGTCGCACTCCTTGCTGTTAATCAGGTGGGTGGCGCCGTGATCCTTGGCCTGTGCCAGCTTTTCGGGCAAAATATCGCAGGCCACCAGGTTCTTTACACCCAGCAGGCTCATGAACTTCATGTAAGTAAGACCCACAGGGCCGCAGCCAAAGACCACCACCGAGTCGGTGGGCTGAATTCCGAAGTAACGGATGCAGGAGAGCACCTCCCGGAAGGTGATAATCATCGCCGCGTCCACAGGGTCCAGGTCGTCATCCAGCACGGTCTGGGCAAAGGCACAGTCAGGCGCGCCGCCGGGCCAAGGTGCCTTGGGGTCGCAGACCACGGCGTACTCGCTCATTGCGCCCCAGCCGGAGCCCATGCCGGGGTTATTCTGCTCATCAGGGTCTACGAAGGGAAGCAGCACCTTGTCGCCCACCTTAAGGCCCTGCACCTTGGCGCCGACCTCTACCACCTCGCCCACGCCCTCGTGCCCCAGCATAATGGGATAAACCGACTCAGGAAAGCCCTTAAAGGTACGGTGAATGAGCTTTACATCGGTGCCGCACATGCCACAGGCAATGGTCTTAACAAGAGCCTGGTACTCATTGTACTTGGGCTTGTTAATCTCCTGAATGGAAAGGCTGCCATCCTTTGCAATAACTAGTGTTTTCATATGTATGTTCCTCCTTTTAAATACGCGGCGCTGCCGCAATGCTGTTTACCTGGTATTGATGTAGGAATGTTATGACATTTGCCGACATACGGACACCTTAAAATGTAAAGGTGTCCGGGTCTGCTCCCGTGCGGTAATTTTGGTTAAGTGCGCTGATGCGCGCCATATCTTGGGGCGTAATTTCAAAATCGTACACATCGGCGTTTTGAATGATCCGTTCCTTATAGGCCGACTTGGGCAATACCACAATATCCTGCTGCAAATCCCAGCGGATAATCAGCTGGGCGGGAGATTTTCCGTATTGGGCAGCCAAGCTGCGGATGGTCTCATGCTCCATCAGGTTGCCGCCGGTGCCGCCCAAGGGGCTCCATGCCTCGATTTCAATGCCCAGCTTCCGGCAGTAGCTTACCAGCGGTTCCTGGGTCAGCAGGGGGTGTAGCTCAATCTGGTTGACGGCAGGCACCACTGTGGCTTGCGGCAGCAGTTCCTCCATATGGCGCACCTGGAAATTGCTTACCCCAATGGCCCGAATCCGCCCTTCCTGATAAAGGGACTCCATGACCTTCCAACTCGGGACAAATTGGTCGGCCACCGGCCAGTGAATGAGATAGAGATCCACATAGTCTGTGTCCAGTCGCCGAAGGCTCTCCTCAAAGGCTTCCTGGGCACGTCCACGGCGCATATCGTCGTTCCAGAGCTTTGTTGTGAGGAATATATCCTCACGCTTAACGCCCGACTCCTTTATACCTCGACCGACACCTACTTCATTGCCGTAAACCGCAGCGGTGTCAATGTGCCGATAGCCCGCCTCAAGCGCCCAGCGCACCGCATCGGCCGCGCCGTCATCCGGCACCTGAAACACACCCAAAGCCTCACGCGGAATTTCCACACCGTTATTCAGTCGCAGCGTTGACTGCAAATCCATCTGCCTATCCCCCTTTTTTATAAATGAGTATATAAGGCTTCTTAGATGTTGAATATCATAACATAGCAAGCGTAGAAAAGCAACCAAATCAGCAGGTGTTGCACGCCAGTTTTTGTACACTATGTTTGTATATTTTAGATAAATGCCAACCAGCCTTTGCTGCATATGTCTGGTCTGCATTTTTTCTTTTTCTTATTTTATATACATAGTGCACAATTCAAATTAAATAAACTCGTATACTATACACCAATCTTCTATTTTAGCCTATGGTTTGTGTTGACATTCTCCGCAAAGGCGCTATACTTGTAAATACAGAATGTTACTACATAGTATCAATGCAACAGCGTTGCGACATTTTATTCCATTCCACCTTCCTTTTGTACAAAATCGGCTGCAGCAGATGGCCGTTTTGTGATACCGGCGGAAACCAAATTATATAAGGAGGCAAAAGAAATGAAGAAACTGCTCGCTATGCTCCTCGCTCTGTCCATGATGGTCGGCCTGCTGGCCGGCTGCGCTGACAGCAACACCGGCACTAGCACTCCTCCTGCTCCCCCCGCTTCCTCCAAACCCTCCGAACCCTCCGAACCCGCTCCCGCAACCCCCACCGACGTGGACTACGCTACCTTTAAGATTGATCCCAGCAAGATCCCTCAGGAGAAGCTGGACACCACCCTGTATCTAGCCGTTTCCATCCGCGGCCTGGAGAACCCCTACATCGCCACCATCAAGGTAGGCATGGAGATGTTCGCCAAGTATCTGGACAGCATCGGCCAGAAGTACGAGATGCAGGTGCTCGATTCTCAGGGCGACAGCGCCAAGGAAGTTGACAATATGCGTCAGTTCGCCGCCAAGGCAAACGGCAACGCTATTGCATACGCCGACCCCAACGAGGACACCATTGCCTTCTCCCTGGCCGAGGCCATGGCTGAGTCCGGCGGCTACCTGGGCACTGCCTGGAACAAGCCCGCCGACGTGGGCCCCACCGACCTGGACCCCAACTGGGTCATCCACACCTCCCCCGACAACGTGGTCGGCGGCTACAACATTGCCAAGGCTCTGTTTGACTCCATGGGCGGCAAGGGCAAAATCTTTGTTTGCCAGGGCATGCTGGGCAACACCGCCGCCAACGCCCGTTACGAGGGTCTCCAGAAGGCTCTGAAGGAATATCCCGACATTGAGGTCGCCCATGACGATACCGCCAACTGGGCTACCGACAAGGCTCTTGCTCTGGTCGAAACCTGGCTGACCCAGACCCCCGACGTGGGCGGCGTATGGTGCGCCAACGACAACATGGCTACCGGCGCCCTAAAGGCTCTTGAGTCCGCCGGTCTCAAGGGTAAGGTCGGCGTGGTCGGTATCGACGCCAACACCGACATCGTGGAAGCCATCCGCGACGGCAACGCCACCGCGACCGTCTCCTCCAACGGCTGGCTGCAGGGCGGCTACACTCTGGCCATCTGCTACGCCGCTTGGGCCGGTCTCATCGACGTGAGCGCTCTGCCCGCCGAGTACCGCGAGTTTGCCACTCCCTCCCTGCTCATTGACAGCCCCGAGGCTGCCACCAACTACCTCAGCAGCACCCCCGAGTTCGACTTTAGCCAGCCCTTCTGGTGCCGCGTTCCCTAATCCGCGCCTTACATACACAGTTATAATCTGTCATAGACGGACACGACAGGGGCTGGGATCAATGTCCCAGCCCCTGTTTCTAAAGAGAGAGCGCTTTGCCCTTATTTCTGATCCGCCGGTACATACCCAGCCGCCCAGCCGCGGCTGGCGAGGAATTGGAGCGTAGAGTATGATTAAATTAAATCCATCGGCAACCATTACCGAAGAATTTGCCGCTAAAGTCCACAGCGAAAATCAAAATGCGAAAATAATGAAGTATGCACCTATCTGTGTGCTGCTTTTCTTAGTTATTGCCTTTACCATCGCCTGCGGTACCGCCTTTATTAGCCCCAGTAACCTGCTGACCATTCTCAACCAGATGGCGCTGCCCCTGGTAGTGGCTTTGGGACTCACCTTCGTTATTATGCTGGGCTCCATCGACCTGTCGATTGATGGCTCGGTGGGTATGGCCGGGTCTTTGTTTGCCTGCTTTGTCATGAATAGTCAAAACGGGTTTAATCTGGGCTTCGGCAGCGCGATCATTACGGTCGGCATCAGTATGCTCTGTGGTTTTATCATCGGTGCGTGCCACGTGTACTTAAAGATCCCCTCTTTTATGGCCTCCTTCGCATTCATGTACATTTGCCGGGGTATCGGCATGATTTCCTATCAGGGCCATCCCCCCACGATTATGGACCCCGTGCTTAAAGCCATGCCCACCATGTCCTTTCTCGGCATTCCCGTTATTACCTGGATTGCCTTGGCTATGTTCGCCCTGTGTTTCTTCATTCAGGAGTACACAGCCTTTGGCCGCCACATCTACGCGGTGGGCACCAACGAGAGCATTCCCCGCTCGGTAGGTGTTTCCGTGGAAAAGGTTAAGCTGGGCGTGTTTGCCCTGGCAGGCTTCCTCTTCGGCGTGGCCGGCATTATCGGAGCAATCCGTCTGGGCCAGGGCCAGATCGCCATTGGCACAGGTAAAATGTTCCCTGCCCAGGCTGCCGTCGTGGTGGGCGGTACCTCCCTCTCCGGGGGTAAGGGCGGCGTAACCAACACCATTGTAGGCGTGCTGATTATGACCGTGCTTGAAAATGGGCTGATGATGCTGGGTGTTAACCCCATTATCCGCACCGGTATTCAGGGCGTTATCATCTTGGTTTCCGTTATTCTCACCGTGGCGCGGGGCGCCAAAATCATCAGCAAGTAAGGGGGCGAGAACATGAGTAAAAATGAATTATTAATGGATGAAGCCATTCAGACCGATACGCCCCACAACGTCTCCTCCTCTACCAACCAAACACTCCTGTTCAGCGCCAAGGACATTGTAAAGACCTTTGCCGGAACACGGGCCCTCAAGGGCGTGGAGCTGGATGTTCGCCCCGGCGAAATCGTCGGTCTGGTGGGCGAGAACGGCGCGGGCAAGTCTACCCTGCTGAAAATTATTATCGGCGCGCAGCCTCAGTCCTCCGGCACCTTAATGATGCACGGCAAACCCTATGAGCCCAAAAACCCCATGGACGGCAATAAGGCCGGTATCGGCATGGTATTCCAGGAGCAATCTCTGATTGTCAACCTCAACGTGGCCCAAAATATTTTCTTTGGCCACGAAAAGGATTTTAAAACCTGCGGGATTATTAACTGGGCCAAGATGAACAAGGCCGCCGCCGAGGTACTGGCCGCGGTGGACATCACCAATATCAGTCCCACCAAAAAGGTGTGTGACCTTAACTTCGCCACCCGCCAGATGATTGAAATTGCCAAGGTGATGAACGTCACCAAGCAGTCTGGCTCCGACCACTGTCTCATCCTCCTCGACGAGCCCACCTCGGTGCTGAACGAGGCCGAAACTCAAAATCTCTTTAAGCAGATGAAAAAAATTACCGCGCAGGGACATTCGGTAATCTTCGTCTCCCACCGCCTCAACGAAATTCTGGAGATTACCGACCGTATCTACGTCTACAAGGACGGCACCAGCGTGGGTGACCTGGACACCAAGGACGCCACCGAAGCCAAGCTCTACGAAATGATGGTGGGCAAGAGCACCACCACGGAATACTACCACCTGGATCGCCAAACTATCCCCGCCCCGGAGGTCGTGCTGGAGGCCGAGGATTTAGGCCTTCACGGCATCTTTAAGCATGTGAGCTTCCAGCTCCATAGGGGCGAGGTTCTGGGTCTCTGCGGCGTGGTAGGTTCCGGCACCGAGGAGGTGTGTGAGGTCCTCTGCGGCGACGAAAAACCCTCCTTCGGAAAAATTACCCTCAAGGGCAAGGCGGTTTCCTTCTCCGCTCCCAAGAACGCCCTAAAGGAGGGGCTGCTCATGGTGCCTAAGGAGCGTCTGTTCGAGGGCATCGTCTCCACCCTATCCGTGGAGGAAAACATCGCCCTCTCAAACGCCGGCAAGCTGGCCACCGGCCCCATCGTCTCGGCGGGTGCGGTACGCAAGCAGGCCGAGCACTGGATCGAAAAGCTGCGCATTAAGACCCGGGGACCCAAGGAGCTTTTAATGCAGCTCTCAGGCGGCAACCAGCAGAAGGTTGTTTTTTCCCGTGCTCTGGCCAGCGGCGCAGACGTGGTGATTTTGAACCATCCCACCCGCGGCGTGGACGTGGGCGCCAAGGAGGAAATTTACGCCCTCATCCGTGACATGACCAACGAAGGCAAGGCCGTTATCGTTCTGGGCGATACCCTGGATGAGTGCATCGGTCTCTCCTCCCGTCTGCTGGTGATGAAGGACGGACTGCTCACCGGCGAATTTCATGCCCCAGCCGACAACAAGCCCTCCCAGGTTGACGTTGTCAGCCTGATGATGTAAGGAGGAACGACACATGAGTGTAAATACACCGGAAAAGCTGTCCGCGCGCCTAAATCTGCGGGACAATATCATGAAGTACTTTAGCTTCTCAGCTATTATTATCCTGGTCACCCTCCTCTCCATTACCCAGAAGAATTTTCTGGGCACCATGAATCTAACTAACCTCCTGCGGGATACCGCCCCTCTAATGATTATGTCTGCGGGTATGACCCTGGTGCTGATGTTCGGCTCCATCGACCTGTCCATGGGCGCGGCCTGCTCGGTCTCCAATGTCATGTACGTCCACTTTCTGCTGGCCTTTGGCGACCAATTCGCCAGCCCCTTTGTCGCCGGCCTGGTGGGACTGCTGCTCTCCCTTTGCTTTGGTATGATTTCCGGCCTGGCGCTTGGCTTCATTCATGTCAAGCTGAAGGTACCCTCCTTCATTGCCTCTCTGGGCTTCATGTCGGTGTGGCAGTCCACCGCTCTGCTCATTACGCAAAACCCCGAGTCGGTGAAAAAGGTTCTCTGGCCCGCCATCGACTGGTACAAAAAGTCCTTTGGCGTGGTGGGTCTCCCGCTGATTCTGGCGCTGGCTATTATCGTACTCTGCTACTGCCTATGCCGCTTTACCCCCTTCGGCAAGACTATTTTTGCCATCGGCGGCAACGAGCGCGCCACCCGGGTGGCCGGCATGAACGTAGACAGAACCAAAATCATGGTCTTTACCCTTAACGGTATGCTGGCCGCCCTGGCCGGCGTGTTCCTGGCCGCCAATCTCAAGAGCAGCGCCCCCACCATCGGTGACCCCTTTACCCTAAAAATTGTGGCGGCCTGTGCCCTGGGCGGCACCTCCCTGGCCGGTGGAAAGGGCAGCGAGCTTGGCACCATTCTGGGCGTATTCACCGTTACCCTTATCGAAGTGGGCATGAGCTTTATCGGCGTGGACGCCTACTGGCAAAACATTGTTTTTGGCGCCTTCGTGCTCATTGCCATCGCCATCACCGTCGACCGCAGAACCAAGGGTCAAATCGTAAAGTAAGGAGTGTTTCCCATGGCTGGCGTAAAGCCTTTTATTCTGGACTTTGATTTGCTCTCCGGTCTCTGCAAGAGCGGCAAGGTAAAGCCCACCCTCCGCCATGTGTCCGACATGGTCAGTCAGTTTTCCGACGAGGCCGCCGCCCGCAAGCTGGCGGCCGAGAGCGATCCCCTGCTCTATGAGTTTTACGGCCTGGATTTGCCCGAGGAGGACGGTGTGCTCCAGTTCGGCACCACCACCCTCTACCCCGGCAAGGTAGGCGACGAGTATTTTATGACCAAGGGCCACTTCCACACCATTCTGGATACCGCCGAGGTTTATTACGGTCTTTCCGGTCACGGCATGATGATGATGGAAACCCCCGAGGGCGAGGTCTCCTGCGTGGAGGTTCACCCCGGTGACGCGCTCTATGTCCCCGGCCGCTGGGCGCACCGCAGCATCAACACCGGTGACGAGCCCCTGGTTATGTTCTTCGTCTACCGCTCCGATGCGGGCCACGATTACGGCACCATTGAGAGCAAGGGCTATCGCAAGCTGGTAGTCGAGCGAAACGGCGTTCCCATCCAAATTGACAACCCCAAGTGGACGGAAGTATAATTTTTCCGCTCCCGTGCTGTACACCAATTTTTGTAGGAGGCTTTACTTATGTCCATGCTACCCACTTCCACCAGAGCCTGGGGCTCCCCCAGCCGCTACGTTCAAGGCCGCTACGAGCTGGAAAACATTAAAAAGCACACCGACATTTACGGCAAAAAGGTCTTTTTCCTCATTGATACCTTTTTCTTTGACGGCTACGAGAAAAAATTCGCCGGACTTTACGCAGGTGGTGAGAGCACCATTCTGTGCGAAAAATTCGGCGGCCAGACCACCGAGAAGGAAATTCTCCGCTGCACCGAGGTGGCCAAGGACTTAAGCCCCGACGTGGTGGTCGGTATCGGCGGCGGCAAGACCATGGACACCGCCAAGGCCGTGGCCGACAACTACGGCGCCGCCATCATCATCGTCCCCACCACCGCCTCCACCGATGCGCCCGCCATGGGTCTGTCGGTGATCTATACCGAGGAGGGTGAGCACATCGGTGCCCGCCACTACAAGAAGAACCCCGACCTGGTGCTGCTGGACACCGACGTGATTGCCAAGGCGCCCGTCCGCTTCCTGGTGGCCGGTATGGGTGACGCACTGGCCACCTTCCCCGAGTGCCGTGCCAACGAGCAGTCCTCCTCCCCCAACTATGTGAATTCCGGCTACCGTCAGACCATCGCCGGTTATGTGGTCAGCGAAGCCTGCCACGAGATCATCCTCACCAAGGGCGTGAACGCCTACCTGGCCGCCAAGCAGGGTCTGTGCACCAAGGATGTGGAGGACGTAATTGAGGCCAACACCCTCCTTTCCGGCCTGGGTGTGCAGAACACCTCCTGCGCGGGCGCCCACTCCATTGCCGAGGGCATTACCGTGCTTCCCCCCTGCGCCAAGTTGCTTCACGGCGAGGTGGTTGCCTTCGGTGTGCTGGTGCAGCTTATTGTAGAGGGCGCTCCCTCCAAGGAGCTTGACGAGCTCTATGCATTCTATAACGCGGTCGGCCTGCCCACCACCTTCGGGGATTTGGGCATTAAGGATGCCACCGAGGAGGACATTATGAAGGTGTCCGAGACCTCCATGCACTCCTACTGGGATGTAGAGCCCTTTACCGTAAATCCCCGCATGATTTTTGATGGCATTATGATGGCAAATACCCTCGGCATGCTCAAGAAGTAATTTATCCCACGGCCAACTTTTAGGAGGAGTCACAATGAAAGCCATTCAATATTCCGCCGCCCGTACCTTCTCTGTTGCCGAGGTACCCAAGCCCGTGCCCGCCCCCCATCAGGTGGTCATTCGGGTCAAGGCCTGCGGCATCTGCAAAACAGACCTCTCCATTCACGACGGCAGCTTTATCGCCAAGTTCCCCTTGATTAACGGCCACGAGTTTTCCGGAATCATTGACAGCGTGGGCAGCGCCGTCACCGAGTGGAAACCCGGCGACCGCGTCACCGCCGACAACACCGAGCTGTGCGGCTACTGCGACGCCTGCCGGGCCGACAAGCCCCTCTACTGCGAAAATTTTGACAGCCACGGCTGCAACATGTCGGGCGGCTTTGCCGAGTATGTGCTTATTAACCACGACAAAGTTTTCCCCATCAGCGATCGCATGAGCTTTGAGGAGGCCACCTTTGCCGAGCCCACCGCCTGCGCTGTCCACGGCGTGGACCGCATCGCCCCCAAACTGGGTGACAGCATCCTCATGTTCGGCGCAGGTCCCACCGGTATCATTTTGGCGCAGCTCCTTCGCCGCGCGGGCGCGGGACGCATGGTCATTGCCGACCCCCATGCCGACAAGCTGGAGGTCTTGCGCAAATACGGCTTTGAGGATTTGGTGGTCATCGACAAGGCCGATCCCGCCAAGCACACCGCCGAAATTAAAAAACTGATGCCCAAGGGCTTTGATATTGTCATCGAGGCCACCGGAGCCGCCAGCGTCTTTGAGGGCTGCTTCAATTTTGTCCACATGGGCAGTAAAATTGTTGCCTACGGTGTGTGCGACCATAACGCAAAAATCCCCGTGAGCCCCTATGAGATTTTTAGCCAGGAGTACACCATCCTCGGTTCCTTTGCCCAGACCCACTGCTTCGGCCGGGCGCTGGAGTACCTGGAGAGCGGCGTAGTGCAGGTAAAGGAGCTCATCTCCCACGAACTTCCTCTGGAAAGCTACGGCGAGGGCTTAGACCTGATTGTGGGCAAGAAGGCCAAGAAAATTATTATTCATCCTTAATACTTATAAAGCTAAGGGGCTGTTGCAATTGCAACAGCCCCTTTTTATAAAGCACCGTTTTTACAGGAAAATCGCCATGCACCACACCAGGGTGGCTACTGCCGCGCCGGCGGCGGCGTAGGCGGGGGCGGGAATTTTACGCACCCAGCGACCCAGGCCGGTGTTTCGGCGGACATAGCCGTTGGCCACACGCTGGGCCTCCGCCAAAACCTGCTCTGCGGTAACGCCCTCCGCGCCGAAAGCGTCCTCTTTCATAATAAAAATTGCCTGCTCAAAGAGTCGGCGGTCGGGAGATTTTACAACAATCACTCTGCGGGCTACACCCTTAACCATGGGACACCATCCTTCCTGTCTGTTTGTCCCTTCCAGTATGACCCAAAGGCAAAGTGTTTATTCCGTTTTTACCTTGTTTTCCCTGCCTGTTTTGCCGCATATCAAGCCCGGACTTGCCGTACACTATTCAGGAAGAACGGAGGCAAAGATATGCAGCAAAATAAAAGACGACTGGCGCTTTCACTGACCCTGCTGTTTGCCGTTAATATTGCCGTAATTGCTCTGGCACAGTCAGCCCAGGCCTCGGTTTACAAGCAGGGCTCCTCCGGCGAGACAGTGCGCGTCATTCAGCAAAAGCTAACCGAATGGGGCTATTTTAACGATAAAATTGATGGAATATACGGCCCAAAAACCGCCGAAGCCGTCAAGTCCTTCCAGCGGAAAAGCAATTTGACCCCCGACGGCGTGACCGGCCCCGCTACGCTAAAGGCTCTGGGCATGTCTACCACCGGCAGCAGCTCTCCCGGCTCGGCACAGCAAAACAGCGTTGATTTGCTGGCCCGGGTTATCTCGGCCGAGTCACGGGGCGAGCCTTACGTGGGTCAGGTAGCGGTGGGGGCCGTGATCCTAAACCGAGTGGAGCACCCCTCCTTCCCCAATACCATTGCGGGCGTAGTCTACCAACCCGGTGCATTTACCTGCATGGATGACGGACAGTTTAATCAGCCCGTGTCCGACTCTTCCTATCGTGCGGCCCAGGAGGCGCTTAACGGCGCCGATCCCAGCGGAGGCGCTATCTACTACTTTAACCCCGCCACCGCCACCAGCAAATGGATCTGGTCAAGACCGCTGATTACCGTCATCGGAAAGCACCGTTTTTGCTCGTAGTGAAACACCTCCCCGACTTTTCGGGGAAGTCTTCTAGGCGTGACTTCGTCCCCAGGCGCATGTCCTGGTACGGATTTTATTCTATTTTATTTCTGCCCCTGGCGGAAACTCTGCAAGGCTTTTGGCAGTGCTTTGACAGCCTAACCGGGCGGCCGTAGGCCG
>CAZDDZ010000033.1:0-23336 GCA_964504285.1 uncultured Pseudoflavonifractor sp. | reverse complement strand
TGGAGCTGAAGGTGACACAGTTTCAGGACGGCGGGGAGATTCTGGAGAACTACCGCCCAGGGTTTGACATTATTCTCCTGGACATTGAAATGCCTAAAGTGGACGGTATGTCCGCGGCAGAGGAGATCCGCAGACGGGACGAGGAGGTTGTGCTGGTCTTTGTCACCAACATGGCCAAGTACGCCGTCCAGGGTTATTCCGTGGGGGCGCTGGATTTTATTCTCAAGCCTGTGGAATACGATACCTTTGCCCTCAAGATGGGGCGGGCAATAAGCCGTGTCAGGAGCCGTGAGGATGCGCAGATGCTCCTCACCACAGCGGAGGGCGCAGTACGTCTGGACACAAAGCAGATTTATTATATAGAGGTGCAAAATCGCATTTTGTATTACCACACGGACCAGGGCGTTTATAAGGTGCGCGGCACCATGCAGGGGGCGGAAAAGGAACTAGAGGAGCATCACTTCGTCCGCTGCAACTACTGGTATCTTGTCAATCTGCGCCATGTCTCCGAAATTAAGGAGACGATTGCCGTAGTGGCGGGAGACGCGCTGGAAATCAGCCGCCGTAATCGCAGTGCGTTCCTCCATGCCCTGACTAACTACGTTGGGGGGAATACCTGATGTGGGATTGGTATGGATTTCTCCCACAGCTTGGGCTGGATATGACGGTATACCTGGCGGGAGCGGCTTTTTTTAGACCCTTGCGGCGTAGGGAGGGCTTTTCCCTACGCTTGGCCCTCTGTCTCGCCGGGGGCGGCGTGCTAAGCGTGGGCTTTTTTGCCCTGCGTGCCGCCCTCCATATTCCGGAGGCTTGGCTCGTGCTTCCCAACGCATTCTGGCTTGTTGTGCGCTTTTTTGTACTGATTGCCCAAAGCCGCCTGTGTGTACGCTGCACCCTCTCCACCGGTGCGTACTGTGCTGCGTGGGCTTTGGTGGTTCAGCAGCTCACCTATGAAATTTGGTTACTCCTGTGCACCCTGTTGGGGTGGGGGGAAGGGGCTGTTCTGCTGATCGCTCTGTGGTTTTCGCTGGCCTACGGTGCGATATCCATAACCGTGGCCCGCTGGATGCCGGACAAGGGCGAGTACCACGTGGGACCCCGTCAGCTCTCTTTGGCAGTGCTGATGGCCATTATCTCGGGAACCCTGTACCAGTTCTTCTTTTATCTGGTGCCCGGAGATGCGGCGCCGCGGGTCATCATTGTATTCATCCACTTCTACTGTGCCACCGTGTTCTACCTTCAAAGCGTCCTCTTTCAAAAAAGCGCCATGCGCCAGGAGCTCATGACACTAAGCCTCCTCTGGCAGCAGAACAAGGCTAAATACAGCCTGGCAAAGGAGAATATCGACCTTATAAACCGCAAATGCCACGACCTAAAGCACCAGATGCGCGCGCTTAAAAACATGGAGGAGAGCGAGGAGCGGAGCCAATACGTCTCCGAGCTGGAGCGCTCTATCCAAATTTACAATGCCATTGTTAAGACGGGGAATGAGGCACTGGATACCATACTTACCGAAAAGAGTCTCTACTGTGAGGCAAAGCGCATTCTCGTCAACTGTGTGGCTGACGGCAGTAAGCTGGATTTTATTAACCCCGTGGATCTCTACTCTATTTTTGGAAATGCCATGGATAACGCCATTGAGAGTGTTGAGGATATCAGCGACCCTGGACGGCGGATCATTGATGTGCTGGTCTACGTCAAGCAGCAATTCCTTGCTATCAGCGTCACCAATCCCATTGACGGAGCCCCGCCCGAATTTGAGGATGGTATTCCCGTCACCACCAAGGAGAAGAACGGCTACCACGGCTTCGGACTTAAAAGCATCCGCCACACTGCCGATAAATACGGCGGATTTGTCACCGTAGAGGCTAAGGACGGCTGCTTTTCCCTGCGTATCCTCTTTCCGCTGCCTGTTTAAATCAGACAAAAGCTCCCCCTTGACCTGTCAGTGACAGGCAGGGGGGAGCTTTTGTCTAGAGCGTATCTGAACAGTAGCGGAATGCACAGAAACGCTCTAATACCACTTAGACCCTCTTTTTGACCAGTTAGGTAAATCCTATTGCCTTTCAAGGCCGTTTTGAGTAAAACTAGAACATAACACAGCCATATCGAAAAGTAAGTTTGATTTTTGTGTACTTTAACGAAAAGGAGTTGAGTCCGTGCTGAGAAAAAGCGAGCGGCTTATGGACAACTGGAACTTTATTGGTCCAGATGGCACAACAAGCACGGTCAGCCTCCCCCATACCTGGAACGGCATAGACGGGCAGGACGGCGGGAATGACTATGTGAGGGGAACAGGTCACTACCGCAAGTCTTTTCCCAAGCCGGAGTTTCATGTCGGCAACCAGCGGGTCTACCTGGAATTCCGTGGCGTGAATTCCTCTGCGGAGGTATCCCTCAACGGCAAGACGGTCTGCCGGCACAACGGGGGCTATTCCACCTTCCGCGCAGATGTGACCGCGCTGCTAAAAGAGGAGAACGATTTGGACGTTGCTGTGGACAACAGCGTCAACCAGACCGTCTACCCCCAGAAGGCTGATTTTACTTTTTACGGCGGCATCTACCGGGATGTGCTGCTGCGCATTGTGCCTGAGGACCACTTCGACCTGGACTTTTGGGGCAGTGAGGGCATTAAGATTACCGCCGTCCCCGAGGGGGGCACAGGGATTGTGCGTGTGGAGACCTTTTGCAAGGCCCCAGATGTGCAAGTGCAAGTTACCCTCTATGACAGCGAGGGTAAGACTGTGGCAGAGGGTGAGGGGCAGGATGTCAGTCTTGCCATTCCAGCCGTCCACCTGTGGGACAGCGTAAATGACCCTTACCTTTACACCGCCATTGCTCGGCTTATGCGCGGCGGCGAGGTGCTGGACGAAGTGCAAACCCGTTTTGGTGTGCGCAGCTTCCACGTGGATCCCAACAAGGGGTTTTTCCTTAATGGTCGGCCCTTTCCTCTCCACGGCGTATCCCGCCATCAGGACCGCCCCGGTCTCGGCAACGCCATCAGCGAGGCCCACCACAGGGAGGACGTGGAGCTGATGCGGGAAATTGGCGCGAATACCATCCGCCTAGCCCACTACCAGCACGACCAGTTCTTTTACGACCTGTGCGACGAGGTGGGGCTTATTGCCTGGGCCGAGATACCCTACATCTCCGAGCATATGCCGGGCGGCAGGGAGAACACCCTAACGCAGATGCGGGAGCTTATTTACCAAAATTATAACCACCCCAGCATCGTCACTTGGGGCATCTCCAACGAAATCACCATTTCTACCAAGGATAAGCGGGATATGCTGGATAACCACCGTCAGCTCAATGACCTGTGTCATAAGCTGGACCCCACCCGCCCCACCAGCCTGGCGTGCTACGCCATGTGCGGCCCCTTTAATCCCGTGGCGCACATTACCGACCTGGTGTCTTGGAATCTTTATCTGGGCTGGTACGTGCCCGGCTTTAAGCTCAATGACGCGTTTATGTGGCTTTTTCACAAGTGCTACCCTAAGCAGCCCCTAGGCTTTTCCGAGTACGGTGCGGAGGGTATGCCCAATCTCCACTCCTCCAAGCCCCGCCGGGGAGACCACACAGAGGAGTATCAGGCCAAATACCATGAGTACATGTTGGAATGCTTTGCACGCCACCCATTTTTATGGTCTACCCATGTGTGGAATCTGTTCGACTTCGCTGCCGACGCGCGGGACCAGGGCGGCGAACCGGGTATGAACCACAAGGGACTTATTACATTTGACCGTAAAACCAAAAAGGACGCTTTTTATCTCTACAAGGCCTATTGGAGCACGGAACCCTTTGTCCACATCTGCTCTAAACGCTATGTAGACCGTCCCGAGACGGAGACCATCGTGAAGGTCTACTCCAACCAGCCCAAGGTCGCGCTCTATGCCGACGGCAAGCTTGTCGGGGAGCAGACCGGAGCACATATTTTCACCTTCCGGGTACCACTGAAGGGGGAGGTCAGGCTGGGGGCTAAAGCAGGTGACTGCCGAGACGAGGCTCTGCTCCGCTGGGTGGCGCAGCCTAACCCCGACTACCAACTGCGCAAGACTAAGAGCAAAAGCCAAAACTGGGTATAGGAGGAGAGTAAATGAGCCAGGAGCCGCGCACGACTCTAAACCGCGCCAAGCCGTACCAACTGGTGCTGTTTCCGCTCAACAACGGCGCCACTAACGTCTATTTTGTTCTGATTTTATCCTACATCGCCCAGTTTGGCTCCAGTATTTTAAAGTTGGGCATGTTTGCCTCCATTATGGTAACGGTAATGCGAGTTTGCGACGCCATAACCGACCCCATTATCGGCGCCGTCATGGACCGGACCAACACCAAAATCGGTAAATTTCGTCCCTTTATGATTCTGGGCAGCGCTGTGATGGCAGTGAGTGTCATTGCGATGTACATATTGCTGCCCCTTATCCCCGAGAACATGATGCCACTACGGTACATCGGTTTTACAGCGGTGTATTTTGTCTGGGTTCTTGGTTACACCTTCCAAACCTCCTGCACACGAGCGGGCCAGACCGTGCTCACCAACGACCCCCACCAGCGCCCGATGTTTACGATCTTCAACACCGTAGGCAGTCTCCTGGGTATGGGCATTATGCAGTTTTTAATTCCGCTTGTGAAGGCCGCATACGACGTGAAGGACGGGGCAGGCAATTTAATTACCTCCGGCTATGCTAACCCTGCCGTATTTCGCATCATTGCCCCCATCGGCATCGTAATTTCCGTGGTTCTCACCATCCTGGCTATTATCGGCATCGCCGAGAAAGACAATCCCAAGTACTACGGAATCGGCGGGGATAAGCAGGAAAAGGTAAAAATCAGCGAGTATGTGGAGATTATTAAAAATAACAAACCCATGCAGCGGCTGATGGTGGCGGGTGCGGGCTGCAAGCTGGCCTTGGCCATCGCCACCAATACCACTGTTCTGCTGGCACTGTACGGCATCGTAATGGGTAACTATAATTCCCTGTACCTGCCCATGATGATACTGGGATACGTGTGCGCGGTGCCCTTCTTCCTCATGTCCATGCGCACATCCCAAAAGCTGGGCCAGCGCGCCTCTCTGATTCGGTATGTGTCCGTGGCCCTGGTAGCCTACGTGGGAGTGCTGGCCCTCCTGCTGTTCAGCCAGTACGGTGACGCGGCCCGGATGCTGGCCTTCCCCTTCAAGGGCGGCGGGGCAATCAACTTGTACACCGTTTTGTTTGTTTTGTTCTTCGGCGTTGGCTACGGTGCCTACTATGCCACGGCGGATATGCCTATCCCCATGGTGGCCGACTGCTCAGACTATGAAACCTACCGCTCCGGCAAATATATTCCCGGCATTATGGGCACCCTATTTAGCCTAGTTGATAAGCTGGTGTCCTCCCTGGCCCAGACTCTGGTAGCAATTATTTTTCTAATCTGCGCGGGGTTGAGTGAGCTGCCTGACGACGGAACACCCTACTCCATAGGCATCAAGGTAGCGGTTATCGCCATGTTCTGCGTGATTCCGATGCTGGCCTGGGTGGCGACGCTGCTGGCCATGAAGGGTTATTCCCTCAGTGGCGAGAAGATGAGAACCATTCAAGCGGTAAATGCCGCCCGAAAGGACGCTGTGGCCGACGGCATGAGCTTGGAGCAGGCCCTAAAGTCTATTACTGACGATACGGTGAATGTGTCTTAGCAGGCAAAGTCCCCTGCTCGCTTACGAGCGGGGGACAGAAAAACACTTTATGGGCAAAATGCCACAGATAGCCTGACACAATAGGCGGCCATTTTATTTCTTAGCACTATCCCCAGTAATTTTGAGTCATTGATTCCGGGAGATAATAGGCAGTCGATTATTTGCAAGCCTATCATCCGCCTCTCCTTAGGCGTAATCCGAACCCGCCTCAGAGCGTGATTTTCCATGCCTGGGCTCGTTATCCTCCTCACCTTACATCACGTATTGCCAAGTTGTTTTCTGCCGCACTGGCGGAAATTTACCCAGGTGGACCGGGGTCGCATTTACACTGGTCTGGGCTAGGCACGGACAGACTGCAAAAAGCTGAAGGACGGGAACATATGATTCTGATTGCAATTGTAGACGATAATGGTCAGGAAAGACTGTCTTTAGAAAAATGTGTTGGAAAATATTTATCTGACAAGAACGTGGCTCATGTCATCCACAAATTTGATAACGGTGTAGAGTTCATTCGTAGCCGCGCCGCCTATGATATCGTCTTTATGGACATTCAAATGCGTGACATGGATGGCCTGGACGCTGCCCGCTTTCTGCGGATTGTGAATAGGGACGTAAAATTGATTTTTGTCACCCGCATGGTGCAATTGGCAATTCACGGCTATGAAGTGAATGCGATGGACTTTATTGTAAAGCCCATTGACCCGCTTACCATTGACCGAGTGCTAAACAAGGCGCTTAGCTGCATTGAAAAAGACAAGGGTGATTCCTTTGCCTTAAAAACACCCCAGGGTATTATTAACCTGTTTACCCGGAGCATCCACTATGTGGAGATATACGACCATGATCTGATTTACCACACGGAGCAGGGAGATTACAAGGTGCGCGGACACTTAAAAGAAGCCAAGGAAAAGCTGGATAACCGCTTTTTTATTCAGTGCAGCCGCTCCCACTTAGTAAATATACGCCATGTGCAGAGCTTACACAGTGATCACTTGATGGTCAGCGGAGTAAAAATTCAGGTTACTAAATCCCATTCCAAAAAAATGGAACAGATATTTTTGAATTATCTTGAGTGTTTCTGAAAAGTACCGGCATGCACAGAAACGCAGAATCTTCTTGTCAGGCAAGCCGATTTTTTGCAGTCATACTGATGTGCGGCAAGGAAAATTGACGCTGTCCTGACGGGAAAAGACAAGGCTATGGGCGTTTTGATACTTTTCGGAAACGCGTTAGGCCATCAATAATTTAGGGAACAAAGGCATACTGCCTTGTCCAAAATATTTAAGAGGAGGACAGATCATGATGAAAAAGAAAATGTCTAGGTTTGTAGCGGTAGTGCTTTGTCTGGCAATGTTTGCTACAGTCCTGAGCGGGTGCAGAAAGACTCCCACCGCTGAAAGCCCCTCTCCGAGCCCCTCCGCAACTCCTGTCGAACCCGTCTACATCGCGGCTCCCCATGTTGCCGGGGACAAGGCCCCAGAAGCGTATGTCGAGCCCATGTTCTACCAGAACGAGGGCGGCCCTACCATCAGCGTCACCTATGTTGGCGTCATTCAGGTGGGTGACAAGTATTTCCGGGACAGCAACAACAACAAGGAACTGGATCCCTTTGAGGACTGGCAGCTCTCCACCGAGGAGCGTGTGGCCGACCTCATCGGCAAGATGACCCAGGACCAGCGTATTGGCCTGCTGCGTAACGCTCTGGTTTGCAGCCCCAGCGTCGCTAAGGCCGAGGAGGCCTACAACGAGGATGGCACCGTGAACTTGAGCGCCCTTCTGGATATGGGCGGCGAGGAAGAAAACACCGAGGCACCTGCAGACCCCCGAGCCGCGCTGGGCAAGCCCTATCCCGCCTCCGCTATCCTAGAGGCTGACACCCGCTCCGGTGTCATTCGTAAGGACACGGATACCGAGACCGGTGCCCTGTTTAATAACGCGCTTAACCTGATGGCCGAGTGGGTCGCGGTGTCCAAGGGTGATGTGACCATCCCCTATATGCTTATCTCCAACCCCATGCTGGCCGGTTATCCCACGGCGACCGGCTTTGGCGCTGTGGCTGCCGGTGACGGCAACTATGACGCTATCAAGAAGTTTGCAGAGCTGGATGCTAAAATCTGGGATGCCAAGGGTATCCACCAGATGTACGGCCCCCAGATTGACCTAATCAGCGATCCCCGCTGGTCCCGTAACAACGGTACATACACCGAAATTCCGAGCGACATGGCCGGCATCGCAGACGCCCTGGTGCAGGGCTATCAGCACGGCACCGATGGTGCTCAGACCGGTGATGTGGCTTTGATTATGAAGCACTTCCCCGGCGATGGCGCCGCCGAAAACGGCTTTGAGTCCCACTATGGTATGGGTCAGTGGCGCATGTACCCCACTCCCGGCTCCTTTGAAAAGTATCAGCTGGTAGGTTTCCAGGCTGCCATTGATGCAGGTCTTGCCGGCATCATGCCTGCTTACAGCCGCCCCGCCGCCGATGATCGCAGCGTACCTCAGACTTATAAGGGCGTGGAGATCCAGCCTGAGGAAATTGGAACCGCTTATAGTCCCGTGATGCTTCAGACCCTGCTAAAGGATACCATGGGCTTTAAGGGCTTCATTAACTCCGACTCCAACATCATCAGCAACCAGAACTGGGGTGCTCAGGATATGACCCCCGCTGAGCGCTATGCTACCGTCATCAACGCCGGCTGCGACGTTATCGGCGACGCCTTCGGTATGGTGATCGACTATGCGGATACCGCCGAGGCGATTACCTCCGGCAAAGTAACTAAGGAGGCTTTTGACCGGGCCACTACCAACCGCATGACCTCCTGGATTGACCTGGGTATGTTCGAAAACCCCTACCGTGATTCCGCCGAGAGCAAGCAGGTGGGCACGGATAACGCCGAAACCCTGGCCTCCATGAAGGAGGAGATTAACCGCAAATCCGTGGTGCTGATGAAGAACAGCGGCGATGTCCTCCCCCTGACCGACGCTTCCAAGAAGGTCTACTTTGCCTCTTATACCGCCAAGGGTTCGGATGAGGCCACTGTTGCCGGCTGGACTGCCGCCATCGAGGCTATGGGCTTTACTATGGTAAGCAAGGCATCCGAGGCTGACATTGCCATCCTAGACGTGGCGCCCGCCACCCTTGGTCAGGCCGATGAGTACATGCACACCCTGAATCTGGTGGAAAATCTTAAGATTGACCACGTTGATCCCGCGACCCAGGAGAAGGATGGCGAGAAGGTGGAAGTCACCACTGTACAGGACGTGAAGAAGATCGCCAAGGACGCGGCTGCCGTCCACGCCAACGGCGGTATCGTCATCGCATCCATTAACATTACCAGCCCCTGGATCCTCAGCAACCTGGAGCCCCACTGCGACGCCCTGATCGGCTCCTTTGGTACCTCCGCCCAGGCCCGCATGGATGTGCTGACCGGCATCTACATGCCCAGCGGCAAGCTCCCTGTGACCATGGTTTCCTGTGATGAGGTCATTGCAGTCAATGATCAGAACGTCTGCGCTTCCCCCAACGACGTGCCCGGCTATGACAAGGATCAGTACATCGATGCGGCCGTGCTGGCCAAGTCCCCCTCCGGCAGCTATGCTTACAAGGATGCCGACGGGAACAAGTATTTCTCCGGCTTCGGACTGTCTCTGAAGCGGTCCGGTACCCTCAGCGCCGGCACCGGCGGAAGCGCGGGCGGAAGCACCGGCGGTAGCACTGCCGCCACGGGCGACGCCGCCTTGACCATCAACTACGATGCCACCCCCGACGCCTTTGAGGGCAAGTGGGTGCTGACCGGCGCCTACACTGCGGCGGACGGCATGCTTAAGGTGAAGGAGAAGGCCTGCTTCCTGGATGTAGAAAAGAGCATTCTCGCCAACAAACTGGTGGATGAGGCTGCCTATATCCACGCTGATGCGGTAAATCTGTCCGCTACCATGAGCTTTGACACCAGCATTAGCTCCAGCACCTACAAGTGTTCCTCAAACTGGGAAAAGTGGACCAAGGTCAATGTCATCGGCGAAGGTAACTGCGAGTTTTTCGGCGCCAACGACTTTAAGATCCGCGATGACGATGAGGGCGTGTTCTTCGATGTTATTGCCGGTGTTAAGGCAGATGAGCTGCTGGACGTAATTGCAGTAAATTCCGCAGGCCAGCTTATTGTTGGCTACTCCGAAGGTCACATTGCAAACGACAAGAGCGCCACTTGGGAGTATGCCTACATTTTCTCCAAGGCATAAATAAGCCCGGTTTACTCCAATATAGCGTGTAAAAAAGCAGCGACCTGGTTTTCCGGGCCGCTGCTTTTTGATGTTTTTGAAACCGTAGGCCAGATACGGATTGCCACGCCAGTGCAGCAGCACCGGTGTGGCAGCGACAGATGCATAAAAACCATGTCGTACTTTCTCGGCCGAGGGTGGAGCTTTTCAGAAACGCTCAGACTGTCGACAAAGTTGCCAGTCTGAGCGTGATTTCGGCAAAATGCCGAAATCGGTCGCCTGCGTGCGGGTTCCTGCACGCGAAAGCGGGGGCTCTGCCCCCTTCACACTATCCCCCCGCTCAAAAATCTCAGTCTTTTGACATCCTATTTCAAAATAGCAGTTTGTCTACAAGCAAAGCGTTCCGCTCTGAATACTCAGAGCGGAACGCTTTGCGCTATTGTATTACTGCTTCTTTTTCTTCAGGGTGATTCCCTTCATGTCCATGACCAGAAGTGTTGCTCCTACCAACGATAGGACTGCAAAGGTTATCTGTGCTGCGGTCAAAGCCGTGGACCACCATGGGGTTACCTGAACAATCATGGTGTCGGCACTGATACCGTCCATGCCGCGGGAGTGGACGACCGTATATAGGACACGATGTGCGGATTCTCGCATGGCTCGGGCCAAGGGGGCATTTTCTTTGGATGCGCCGGGCGCATACTCAGCAAATTCAAAGCCCAGGTCGGCGGTTCCGGCACCCACCGCAGTACCGGTTACACCGGGGTAGTTATCAGGGATGTCATTTCCGGCCAGTACCTCGTGTGGCTTGGACATGTAGCTGCCATCGTACATGTCTGTTACGGCAAATCCGGTCATGCCGGCCTCTCCGCGCAGCCAATCTGTCATAAGTTCAGGCATGGCACCAGCCCAGAAAGCACCCAGTCGGTTAAAGGCGGTCATCACGCATTTTGCATCAGCGTTCACAATGGGAAGTTCAAACGCACGCAGATAAATCTCTCGCAGGGCTTGCTCGTTACACCAGGTGCCAATACCTTGCCGCTGCTCCTCCTGGTCGTTAAGCACAAAATGCTTGTTATAGACATAAACACCCTTGGACTGAATAGCCTCGGTCTCTGCGGTGGCAATCAGACCGGTGAGGATGCCGTCCTCGGAATAATACTCAAATACTCGCCCGGAATAGGGTGTGCGGTGAATGTTTAAGCCCGTTCCATAAACTCCGGCGTAGCCTGCCCACATGGCGTCCTCGCCAATCAGCTCGCCTACTTCCCGCACCAGCTCGTCATTAAATGTTGCGGCAATAATGCCGTTGCAGGGATAGCAGGTGCCGGTCTGCCCCTTGTCGGGGTCGTTGGTCTGGGTGGCGTAGCCATTGGGCCCAATGCTGTATTTCTGAGTCACGCCGCTTGGACCATTGTGATCCAACGTCTCCGGCTTTCCGATTTCCTCTACCGCCACAGTCATGCGCAGACCCACCGCACACAATTTACTTAACTGGCTGTAAGTCAGCTGGTCCAGCAGCTCATCCCACTTGGGGTCACTGTATGCAATGGGATTGCCGTCGGAATCTTCCATCAGGTTAACCAGCTGATGGCTGGTCTCGGTGGCACCCATGGTGGGCCAGTTTCCATCGTTTTCCGGCAGATCGGCACCATCCAGCACCACGTCTGCGGCAATCTGGTCGGTCATACTCAGCTTTACATAATTAACGTTTTTGCCCTCGTCATCAGGCGTCCAGGTCATGGTGGTGCCGGCCCAGTTATTTCTGGAGACATAGGTTACTTGATTGCTGCCTGCACCCTCGTAACGATTGATGTCCGCAGCCGCAAACAAGCTGGTCACATCGGCTCCGGTGCCATAAGCCTTGGAGTAGGTCTCACTGTCAAAGTCGTATTCCATGGCGTAGGTCAGCTCTTTATTGCCGTTTTCGGTCATGCCGTCTGCGGTGGACTTTCCTTTGGCAGCCAGGATATTGTTGATTGCCGCGTGAGAATTGTCCGCCGCGGTCAGGTAATGAGTGCCCTCGTCCAGGATATAGACGCCGGTCTTATTGGCATCATAGGAGGTCAGGAAGTACTCGGGAACCTCCACCTTCACGGTCTCACTGGCACCGGGCTCCAAGAGCTGGGTCTTGCCGTAGCCCACCAGCTCCACCGAGGCCTTCTCGATTTGATTCGCTTTGTCGTAGTCAGTGTAGGGCTTTTGCGCATAGATCTGCACCGTCTTTTTGCCTGCGGCGCTTCCGGTATTGGTTACATCGACGCTGACCGTATAGGTGCTCTCCATCCCGCTTCCGGACTTTTCTACCTTCATTCCGGACATCTCAAAGGTGGAATAACTCAAGCCATAGCCAAAGGGATAGGCAACAACATCCTTATAGTTAAAATCTCCCACGTTGGCCGTCTTAAGTACGGTATCTTCGTAACGGGTTTCTGTGTAGCGGTAGCCCACATAGATACCCTCTTGGTAAACCACATACATATTAAAGACGCGCCCGACGGAACCGAAGGAATACTGATTCGCGCCCTCATAGGAATAGCTGCCAAAATTAGCCATGGCGGGGTCCAACAGGTTATCCGTCCACCATGTGTCCGGCAGGGAGCCGGAGGGGTTCACAGCGCCGGACAAAATGTCGGCCACTGCGTACAAACCGGTTTGACCCACCGAGCCAATCCACAGCGCCGCATCAATTCCATAGGCTTCATCATTAATAAACTTGGCGGAGATCGGGTTGGCGCTGTTGAGGAGAACCACGATTTTGGAAATCTTGCCGCTATCCTTGTATTCCTTTAGGCCTTCCAGCACGGCAAGCTCGTTTTTGTTGGGGCGCAAATAATCGCCGTCTAGTCCGTCGTCGTGGCCGGCACTTTTCAAATCGTTGGCCTCGCCGCCAACACGTCCGATGACGAAGATAGCAGTTTCACCCTGGCCAAAGCTGTCTGCAGCGTCGGATTTTTGAATCTGCTTCCAGGAGGGCTCGTTAATATTGCCCGGGTCGAAATCCCGGCCATATTCCTCCGACACATACCAGTCCAGGAGAGACTTGTTGACCACCGTGTAGCCCGCCTCGGTAAGTACCTGATGATAGGTGGGTGCGTTTTCGGACGAGACTGCGCCGGAACCGGTACCGCCGTATACCGGCGAAATTGCGGTCGCGCCAAACAGGGAAACCTCTTTCCCCTGGAGCGGCAGGGCTCCACCGTCATTTTTCAGCAGGACGGCGCCCTCGCTTTCGACCTGTCGCACTTTGGCCAACCCGGCCTCTTTTAACTCTGCGATGGACTGGAACTCACTGTCATAATATCTTGCATACTCGCCGTTTCCACCTTCCAAATGTTCAGTGCGGGTGGTGGAGATCCCCAAGAAAGAGTTTATCTGTCCGGCAAAACCGTTCGCGATATTCGCAACAAAATATGTGAGAACCAAAAGAATTACCATGAGATTGGTAAAAATCTTTTTCAAAAGCCTTTTTGGTGAGGATTTCATTAATATCCTTGTCCCTTCCTTATCCAAGTTTGACAGCTGCCAGCCAGTCTCAGGTCGTCCATGCGGTGACGACCCGGATTGTCCTCCATGCGCCCAATTTCGTGGTCCCATCTTTATATTTTATGGGGTAAATCCGGGACCTTTGTCGAAATATTGGCATTCGGATAGTTGACAGCTTGCTGGTATTTATATTACACTACTTTCGTAATTTTTGAAAGTTTGCAGGTTCAAAAAAACGTCTCATATGTGGTGTTGTATTTGACGTGAGATTGGTTTAGCTGCATTGAGATGCGCTTTTTTTAATGTTTGACGGAATTTTTGCCGTGAATTGCTTCTGGTGTGCCGTGAAAACACTTGCGCAGAGGATGTTTTAAATGGACCCGAGTTTGACGAATACATGATTTCATGCCATAATAATTTTGTTCCATGGGCACTGCGAAGTTAAGCGAAAATGCGGTTTCCGAGATCGCGCAGTGCCAACCTTACGTTCCCAATACCCGCTACTTAAAAAATGAATTGTTGCGGAAGGAGTTCACAATTAAATGAAACAGAATATTTTAAAAAGTAAGGCTGCCGGCTTTTATGCCGGCTTGATTGCCGTTGTGCTTTGTATTGCATCCGCCACCATATATGGTATCAGTTTTAGCAGCATTGAGTATAAAGAGCCGATTTTTAATGTAACCGTATGTGTTCTGCTGGCTGTGGTTGCTGTTATTGCTGCCGTGATGCTTTTTGTCGACAAATTAGCGCCCTTTGCCCCGGTTCTGCTCTGCCTGGGAAGCGGCATTGCGCTCATGATGTTCGTCCAAGCAATGATCTGGCCGGTTTCCGACACAATTTATGGAATTGAGCCCTTTGCCCATATGTCTGAGCTTATTTTGTGTGCTGTATGCCTTGTACTCAGTTTTTTGGTTTCTGAAATTGCACTGTATATGAAAAAGGTTAAGCGGATTGCGTAAAGCTTTTGCGAATGCGCGAGTAGCCTGTATTTTGGTTTCCGTTGCTATTTTAAATTATAAACCCGATTGCCGAGCCGCTCGGCAATCTTACGTCTCGTCTTTCCTGCCTCCCGCATTGCAATAATTTCGGGCTCTAGTCGCGTTTCTCTATAAAATTACCCCCTGATGTAGGTCTATTTCCTACATCAGGGGGCTGTTTGTTTATGGTTTGTTTTTACTGGGGCTGTTCAGAGTCCGGCGACCATGTTTTATTTCCGGAAAAAGGGGGCGCCCAGCAGCATAATCAATGCAAAGACGGCCAGATACCACACCACGCCCATGCCATGAGCCACAATGGCGGCGATGACCATAAAGATGCAGCTTGCAATGGCCAGAGTAGGCATGACAAAGCGCTTGACCGGGTGGAGATTTGTCTCCTTGCGCATCATCATAATAAAAATCGGGATATAAATGGCGTAGATGGTAATAATGGGCAGCTCTGAGGAGTCAAAGACCACCGGGCCAAACCAGCCTCCGGCAAGGTTTGCACCGTAGAAGTAAAAGAGCCAAAACGCACAAACCAGCAGACCAACAATGGCGGAGTTTGCGGGCATGTTGGTATGCTTGTCAATACCCAGGAACATCTGGGGGTTGGGGCCGCTGCCGCGGGCGGCAATAGAGTAAAGTCCACGGGTGGTGGCCAGCATTAAGCCGTTAAGCGTGCCCAGGCAGGAGATAACCACCAGCACAAAAAGACCCACTCCCGCAGAACGGCCAAAGACCGTTTCAAAGGCAAGCTTGGCTCCGTTTTCGCCGCTGGCCATCAGCTCCGCATTGGTGACGCCACCGGCCAGTCCCACATAGTAGAGTATGTACACCACTGCCACAATCAGTGTACCCAGCACAAGTGCCAGGGGCAGGTTGCGCTTGGCATCCTTGATTTCGGCATTGATGCTGGTGGCGATAATCCACCCCTCATAGGCGAAGGCGGTGGACACCAGCGCGGTAAAGAGGGCGTTACCATTGGGGACAATTTCCACAACCGTGGTAAAGTTCTCTACGGTCATACCGTTGGACAGCCCCACCGCAATGCCCACAATTCCCATGAGCAGCAGCGGCACCAGCTTAATGACCGTGGTCGTTACCTGAAATTTTCCGGCCAGAACGGGGGAGAGGGCATTGAGGGCGTAGCTTCCCACCAGAAAGACGCAGGCAATGACCATGACCGGCCCGCCGGCAATGTCAAAGCCCAGCAGGACGCCCACATACCGGGCGGAAACCCAGGCCAGCACCGAGGTCATGGCCGGGTAGTAAATAAAGGTGGAAAACCAGCCCACATAATACGCGTAGCGCTTTCCTACGGTGGCTTCGGCGTAGTCCACAATGCCGTTGACATTAGAATACCGGGTTGCCATAATGGAGAAGGTGTAGGCACAGATGACCATAATGGCCCCGCCAAGCGCCCAGGCCAGAATGCCCAGGGGTAAATTTCCTCCTGTTGCCCGAAGAACCTTTTCCGCCTTAAAGAACACACCGCTGCCAATCACGATGCCGACTACCATGGCGATGGCTGTTATCAGTCCATACTTTTTCTTTAACCCATTTTCCATACGCGACCTCTTTTCAAATTAGAACGTTTCTATAAAGCATTAAAACGCCCATAAACTTGTCTTTTCCCGTCAGGGAAGCACCGAGTTCCTTGCCTGACAAAAAAATTCTGCGTTCCTGTGTATTCCCCCACTTTTTAGAAACGCTTTAAATGACTGCGTTCTATTTTACACGAAATTTGTACCGGACTCAAGAAAAAATACAAATTTAAAAGGCGGCAGCCGCAAAATTTTGCGGCTGCCGCCTTAGCATGTCAAAGAACCGCCAAAAGCCTCGCAGAGATTCCGCCAAAGGCGAAAAAATAGATTAAAATCCGTACCGGCACATGCTCCTGGGGAGGATACCCCCCCAGAGGTGGGTCAGGAGTAGCTGGAAACGACGGCGTTCATGTCGGCCCAGGCGTGCTCCATGTCGGCCACCAGCTTAAACTGGGTGCGGGCCCGGTCCAGGTTCTGACCCGGCCGGTGGACGGCGAAGTAGTGGTCTCCCTCCAGATAGTCGGTCAAAAAGCGAATACCGCACTCCAGGGTCATCAGCTTAGCGCCCCAGGGGAGGTACTCCAGCTCTGTGGGCGTAAGGGCCCCGTTGGCACCCTCCAGAAAACCCTTGGTGTAAATATCGTAAAGGTCCAGATCGAAGTTCACCTTGCTCAAGTCCCTCTCATCCTCGGCCGAGTGATTGGCACCAAAGCGAATAGAGTCGCCAAAATCGTTGACCGAAAGGCCGGGCATAACGGTGTCCAGGTCGATAACGCACAGACCGGCTCCCGTCTTTTCATCCATCAGGACGTTATTAAGCTTCGTGTCGTTGTGGGTGACGCGGAGGGGGAGCTTTCCCTCCCGCAGGGCAGACATGCACACAGAGCAGTCGGCTTCCCGGGCCTCCACAAAGGCAATTTCCTCCGCCACGTCCTTGGCTCTGCCCATGCTGTCTGCCGCCAATGCCCTTTTAAAATTGGCCAGACGGTTTTCAGTGTCATGGAACCGCTCAATGGTCTCAAACAGAGTATGGGCAGGATAATCCCGCAGACGGTACTGAAATCTTCCGAAGGCCAGGGCGGAAGCGTAGAACAGCTCGGGAGTCTCCGCGCTTTGCAGACAGATGGTACTTTCGATAAAGGGGAATACCCGCCACGCCCTGCCGTCAGGATCGGTATAAAAATCTTCGCCGGATTTGGTGTGCAACACCGTAAGAGTTTCCCGCTCCGGGTCGCCCCCCTCGGCGGCAATGATACCGCGAAGATAGTCGGTGACACCGACAATGTTTTTCATCAGCTGGTCGGGGTGGGGAAAGGCGGCGCTGGATATGCGCTGGAGAATAAACCGCTTGCCGTTTTCGTTGGTAAGGCAAAAGGTGTCGTTAATGTGTCCCTGGCCGAAGCGATGATGGCTAATGACAGGGCCGCCGAGGTCAAATGCCTCGATGGCTGCCAGCAGATAAATTTCAGCGGATTTTGCCATTACTTCACCTCCCATAGCAGTTCCGGATAAAGTCCCTGAGCGGTCATTTGGGCAATGGCGGCCACCACCACGGGTTTATCCTCTTGGTAGGTCACGCCGTGCCACTTGTCGGTGCTGGTAAGCACCTTGACCCGGGCCTTCTCCTCGCTGAGGAGCTCGCTGACCACGGTGGGGAGGAAATACTCTGCCTTAATGGGGTTCTGGACGAGGGCCCTGTCCAAAAAGGCAGGAAAGCGGGACCAAGCCTCGGTGAGATAGCTGGCGCTAAAGCCCCAGAGATTCATGGAGACAATCGTGTCGCCGGAAAGGGCAGCCCAGGTTGCGCCGTCGTCCTCGGTATAGCGGGCGTCGTCGCCGTCCTTCTCAATATGGGTGCGCTCGCGGATGTCGGTGAGAAAGCCCTCAGCGTTGGTCTCACAGACGCCGCGGGCCACATGGCCGTGCTCCGTAACGGTGTTTTTAAGGAGATAACCCACCATGGCATACTCATAAACGCCGTCATCAGGGTGGCTTAGAAGATACTCGTAGATGGCTTTAAAGCCCTCGGGGCCGTAGTAGTCGTCCGCATTGATGACAGCAAAGGGACCGTCCACCATGCTCCGTGCGGCCAAAACGGCCTGGGCGGTGCCCCAGGGCTTCACCCGGTCGGCGGGCGGGGTGTACCCCTCGGGCAGGTCGGCCTTGTCCTGAAAGGCGTAGCGCACGTCCATCACCTTGGAGAGACGGTCACCGATGCCTTGCTTAAAGTCGGCTTCAATTTCATGCTTAATGACAAAAATAACGGTCTCAAATCCCGCACGGCGGGCGTCATAAATGGAGTAATCAATGATTAGCTGGCCGTGGCTGCCCACAGGGTCCAACTGCTTTAAGCCGCCATAGCGGCTGCCCATACCGGCAGCCATGACAACAAGAACGGGCTTGTTCATAGGTGTAACCTCCTTGAATTACGGCGCGCCCAGTTGTCGCGCCTTACATTCGCAAAGCGAATAAAACGGATAGCGTCCGAAGCGGGATATGTGCCTGCGCAGGACACCACAGCCCCGGCAGCGGCGGCCGGGGGGAGCCTTTGCATGGCAAAGGCGAGGGGGTTATCGCCCGTATAAGCGGGCGTATCCAAGGGGAACAAGGTCCCCCTTAGAGGGCGCTAGCCCTTATATCCGTTGGGGTTCATGCTCTGCCACTTCCAGGAGGAGGCACACATCTCCTCAATGCCGTACTGCGCTGTCCATCCCAGCTCATCGCGGGCCTTGGCGGGGTCGGCATAGCAGGAGGCAATGTCGCCGGGGCGGCGGGGGTCAATAACGTAGGGCAGCGTTTTGCCGCAGGCCTTTTCGTAAGCGCGGATTACCTCCAGCACGCTGTAACCGTTGCCGGTGCCCAGATTGCACACAAAAAGCCCGCAGTTCTGCGCCAGCTTTTTCAGTGCCGCCACATGACCGGCGGCCAAATCCACCACATGAATGTAGTCCCGCACGCCGGTCCCGTCGGCGGTGGGGTAGTCGTTGCCAAAAACATGGATGGTCTCCAGCTCGCCCACGGCCACCTTTGCAATGTAGGGCACCAGATTGTTGGGAATGCCGTTGGGGTCCTCGCCAATCAGCCCGGATTCATGAGCGCCAATGGGGTTAAAATAGCGCAGGAGCGCCACGTTCATGGTAGGGTCGGCGGAGCAGAGGTCGGCAAGAATACGCTCGTTAAAGAGCTTGGTGGTGCCGTAGGGATTGGTGGTACCGCCGGTGGGGAAGTCCTCACGGATGGGCACGGTGGCGGGGTCGCCGTACACGGTGGCGGAGGAAGAAAAGACGAAATTCCGTACTCCATGGGTTCGCATAGCGCCCAAGACGGTAAGGCAGCTCACCAAATTGTTGGTGTAGTATTCCAGCGGCTTGGCAACGCTCTCGCCCACCGCTTTGTAGGCGGCAAAGTGGATCACAGACTCAATGTCCGGGTGGGCGGTAAAGAGCGCGTCCACACCGGGACCGTCGCACATGTCTACGTTGACAAAGGGAATGGGACGGCCCGCGATTTGCTCTACCCGGCGCAGGGCCTCCTCGCTGGAGTTATAAAGATTGTCGGCCACCACAATTTCATAGCCGGCCTTGATGAGCTCGATACAGGTATGGCTGCCGATATAACCGGCGCCGCCGCTGACCAGAATAGACATATAAAAGCACTCCTTTTATCAATCTGCCGCAGTTTGCTTCTTCAAAAACATTCTATGGGAAACAGGGGAAAAAGGAAATAGACAGTTTCACACAATGTTTGCACAAAAGGGTTTAACAAACTGTAAGAAACGATTTGTTTGCAGTATCGTCCGAAAGGAAAGCCGTTCTAAAAAAATCCATGCATTGGTTTTTCCTTGAAATCCGCCCATGATTCCTGTGGAAAACGGCTTGCCTGGGATAATTTCTGTTCAAAATTTCGGACACAGCGCCTTTTTAGAAACGCTCTAACCCAAGGGCGTGGTTTTAGAGGAGAGCATTTTTACGCTGCTTGCGTACTCGCTGGGGGTCATACCGGTGACCTTTTTAAAGTAGCGGGAAAAGTAGTAGATGGACTGATAGCCCAAGGCAGCGGCAATTTCGGTAAAGTTTTTGCGCCCCTCCCGAATCATGCGCTTAGCGCCCTCGATTTTCAGCTTGCCGAAGTACTCCATCACCCCGCCGCCCGTATTTTCTCGGAATAGCTGCTGAAGACGGCTGCGGCCCACCAGATTGTCGGTACAAACTTGGGCCAGAGTGAGGGCGTCACCCACATGGGAATCGAGATAGGCGATGACCCGGTCAACAAGCTCGTCGCGCCCCTTGGGAGGTGCGCACTGCTGGGGTGCGGCAGAGGTTTCCTCACGCCGGAGGAGACGAATCAAAAGCTCCTCAA
Source organism: uncultured Pseudoflavonifractor sp. (assembly GCA_964504285.1). Taxonomy (GTDB): domain Bacteria; phylum Bacillota; class Clostridia; order Oscillospirales; family Oscillospiraceae; genus Pseudoflavonifractor. The sequence continues at coordinate 3,072 of CAZDDZ010000033.1, read as the reverse complement.
TGGCCCCGCCTAAGAGCTGCTCTGCCCCTAAGGGGGCGGTAGGATTGCGCTCCATGGCGGTGGTGGTAGGGTCGTTTAACGGCGTGGAGAAGGCGGCGGAACCTTCCTCTACAATGCGGCCTAAAAGGGCGCGCTCAGCCGTTCCGGCGGGGAGCACCTTCCCCTCAAAAAAAGCCATAGCGGGGGAGGGGCAGCAAAAGCTGACCACCACCAGATTGGGGGCTACCACACCATTGGCGCGCAGGGCGTGGAATTCACCGGGCTTGTGGAAGATAAGCTGGCCCCGGTGCAGGGCGTGGTGCTCCTCCCCGGCGACTACGTTTAGCTCGCCCTTGTCCACATAAAGAAACTCCCAAAAATCGTGGCGCTCCCCTTCGAAGTAATAGCTGCTGGCATATTCAAAATAGTGCACGGTAACCACCCGGTCTACCTGAATGGGACGGGTAAGAATAACGGGCCGGAAGGACATGACGGAACCTCCCTAAACTTTTGATTTTTTTTTCTCCTTCCGGTACTCCAGGGGGCTGACACCCTCCAGCTTACGAAAGGACTGGGAAAAATAACTGGGAGAGGAAAACCCCAGCATGTGTGAAATCTGAGAGAGGGAATGGTCGGTGTCGCTGAGAAGATATTTGCTCTCGGTGATACGGCGGGAGATGAGGTAGTTGATGGGGGAAATGCCGTACTCCTTGGAGAAGGCATGTACCATGTAATATTTGTTGACGTGGGTAAGCTGGGAGAGAAGATCCAGAGAAATGTTCTCCTTAAAGTGCCCGTCAATATACCGGCGGACAGTGGCACATTCCTTGCTGGCATTCTTCCGCGGCGGAGCGGGAGTGAGGGAAAAATCATTGCGCCGCATCAGGCGAACCAAGAGTACCTCCAGCAGGTCCTGACAGACAATCTCATATCCGGCGGCCTTCGTCTCAATCTCACCCAGAAGGCTGCGCAGGAAGTGGAGCACATCCTCCCGGCCGTTGCGAAAGTTAACCACGCAATAGCGGTCGTCACCGTCCTCGTCTGCCGAAAACTCCAGCCCCTCCACGCCCATGACGATGTATTCAAGGGGGCTGGCGTTAAGACTGACCTCCGTGTGCTCCACGTTAGGGTTGACGATAATCATGTCATCGGCGGCCACGGGACGGATACACTCCTCAATTTTAAACTGTCCGGTGCCGCCCACCACATAGAACACCTCGGTGCAGGTGTGGGTGTGCATCATACTGTGCCAATCACCGCCGTATTTGGCGGTGCTCACGTACAGAAGTTTAGTGATGCTGCGGTCCACCGGGCTGCGGCTGTTGCAGCCCAGCTCGTAGCGATTGGTGCTCACGGCGCATCCCTCCTTAAATGGTAGTTTATCTATCTTGCGTTTTTTTGTTAAAATGATTATAATACAGGAATGGAGATTGTGCAATTCATAAAAAAGAGGCAATGCACAAAAAAATAAGCATAAAAAAGAGTGAGGATAGCGGTAAAAAAGAAAAAATAGAAGAAGGCAAATGGCGATATACACAAAAATGACGTATATTATTTGCACTTATTATACAAACTACATTAAAAAGCAAGAAAACTAAAAATGGGCGCAATAATTTGATTGATATAGGCGGCGTAAACGCTATACTTAGGTTACCGAGCGGGGTCGGTACTCTGTTGGTCCCCGCAGAACTAAAAATGACATTAGGAGGTCATGAGGAAATGAAACTGAAAAAAGTGCTTGCTCTTACGCTCTCTCTTGCTCTGTCTACATCCCTGCTTGCCGGTTGCGCTCCCAAGGACGGCGGACAGGCCACTCCCGCCCCCACCCCCAGTGCGACCACTCCCGTCTCCACCCCCGCCGCCGAGACAACCATTAAGGTTGCCGCTCTGGAGTCCGGCTACGGTGCAGATATGTGGAAGGAAGTCGCTGAGGCATTTACCGCCGAGACCGGCATTAAGGTTGACCTCACCACCGACAAAATGCTGGAGGATGTGATCGGCCCCGCTATGCAGGCAGGTGACTACCCCGACGTGATTCATCTGGCTACCGGCCGTGAGAAGGCCCTCACCGATACCTTTATTAAGGACAACAATATCGCTGATATTACCGACGTGCTGGGCATGACGGTACCCGGCGAAACCAAGAAGGTCTCTGAGAAGATTGCCGGCGGCTTTACCGACACCTCTCTCACCAACCCCTACGGCGATGGCAAGACCTATCTGGCCCCCATGTTCTACTCCCCCTGCGGCCTGTTCTATAACGCGGGTCTGCTGGAGAGCAAGGGCTGGACCGTTCCCACCACCTGGGACGAGATGTGGGAGCTGGGCGACAAGGCCAAGGCTGAGGGTATCGCCCTGTTTACCTACCCCACCACCGGCTACTTTGACGCTTTCTTCTATGCGCTGATGTACTCTGTGGGCGGCCCTGACTTCTTCAACAAGGCTACCACCTATGCCGAGGGCATTTGGGACACCCCCGAGGCCAAGACCTGCTTTGACATCGTGGCTAAGCTGGCCACTTATACCGAAAAGACCACTCCCGCCCAGGCCAATGACCAGGACTTCACCAAGAACCAGCAGCTCATTTTGGACAACAAGGCAATCTTTATGCCCAACGGCACCTGGATTGTGGGTGAGATGGCTGAGGCTCCCCGCGCCGAGGGCTTCCAGTGGGGCATGACCGCTCTGCCCGCTGTCAAGGCCGGCGGCGATGGATACAGCTACACCTGGTTTGAGCAGGCCTGGATGCCCAAGGGCGCCGAGAATCAGGATGCTGCCAAGCAGTTCATTGCCTTCCTGTACAGCGATACCGCCTGCGAAATCTTTGCCAAGTCCGGTGCCATTCAGCCTGTGCTTGACATTGCCGACAAGCTTGAGGGCGACAATGTGATGTTCTACTCCATCTACGACAACGGCGCCAAGGCTGCCATGGGCAACTTCGCCGCCTTTAATCCCATCCCCGGCGTGGGCAGCGTGCGCGAAGTATTCCTTGATCCCGTCAACTCCCTGGTGGCCGGCACCATGACCGAGCAGCAGTGGATCGACGGCGTTAAGACCGCCAGCGACCAGATGCGCGCCAACCTGAAGTAACCA
>CAZDDZ010000032.1:0-23803 GCA_964504285.1 uncultured Pseudoflavonifractor sp. | reverse complement strand
CTCGAACTCGCTACCTCCACCTTGGCAAGGTGGCGCTCTACCAGATGAGCTACACCCGCAGCGACAAATGATATTCTACATAAAAAAGCATCATTTGTCAAGTGTTATTTTCATCTTCGTACAAAGTAATTTCAAGCTCCGCAGTCTTGCTCTCCTCCGGCGGTGGCGGCTGCGCCCCGCAAGCCTTGTATTCATCACGATTCCAGGCGTAGCCCATGGCAACCAAGTCGGCGTCGGAAAGGCCAAATCCCTCGTCCAGACCCACGTCCACATGGCGGTACTCCCCGTCAGGCAGGGCCACAATGTTCCAGTAGCGGGGAACACGTTCCACTCCGCCTGACACAACATAACTCTCCAGCCCCGCCTGTTGGCACAAAAGCTGGAAGGCCAGGGCCTTGCCCTCGCTGTCGGCAGTACCGCCTATCAAGGCGGCGTAGGCGGTATTGACACGGCCTGTGGGCTGCCCTCCGGCCGGCAGGGCTATTTGCTCTTTTACATAACGGTAAATTTCCCGGGCCGCAATCTCCTTACCCAAGCCAAGGAAGGAATCACCGACCTCCTGGGCTTTGGTCGCTAAGGCCAGTGCCTGGTCCCGCAGGGTGTCCTGATCCTCGGGGTAAGTCAGCAGGATCTCCACAATGCGCAAGGTCTCGGTGTAGGGCTGATCCTCTCGATTTGCAGGGTAGAGAACCACCTCGATCTCCGGCATACCCAAGGCGAAGAGCGGTGTGGTGTAGTAGGCCTGACGTACAAGTGCCTGAATGGAGTCCGCAGTTTCATTAAAATAGCTGATACGCAGCACCTTTTCGGTAGAAAAGGTAGAGAGCGTCTCCTGTATCTCTGCCCGAATGGCGCTGCTGCCGGTGACCGAAACAATATTTTTTACCTGCTGCTGGGTACGGCGGTAGTTGATGTAGATGTTTGCCTCGTAATAGGAGACAATGTAGCTTTTGTCATGCTTAATAAAATCAACTGCATACGCACCCAGCGCATCGGCCTGAGCCACCTCGGCGCAGGCGTTGGCCAGGTCGGTTTCTACATCGCCCTTAGCGTTGCGTGGTCTGTAATTAAACAGATGCACCACCCCATGGCTCAACCCGGCTTCCACCATACTGTGAATGTCATCCACCAGCTTGGTGTAGTTTTCGGCCTTAAAAACAGTGGGGTCGTCCTCGGTGGTAAGACTGCTTTTGTGGGACGCAATGGAGAGATAATCCCGGCTCGTCATGGCTGCGCAGCCGGAGAGAAGCAAAAGCCCTGCCATCAGGAGGGCCAGTAATTTTACTTTCATATAGGCCCCCTTAACAGAAAAAACAAGGCAAAACCGGGGTATGCCTTATAGCCCCAGTTCTTCACCGATAATAATCACTTCCGCATATCCAATGGCATTGGGTTTTTCCCACAGGACGGTCAACGCCCGGCAAATGCGATCGGGACTCTGGCAATCGTAGCAGCGGTCGCCCTTTTCGGCGCAAGGGGTTTTGCGCCCCAGCCGCTGGGCGTTTTTGGGGGATGCAATGTTCCGGGCCCGCCAGAGGGCGGCGTCATAGTCGGGGGCAATTTTGTTCACGCCGATGATGAGATAGAGCTCCTCATGTCCGTAAATGGTGGAAGCTACCCGGTTGCCTGTGCCATCAATATTCACCAGTTCCCCAGTCTCTGCCACGCCGTTTACCGAGCTTATGTACACTTGAGCAGCGGCAGCCTCTGCCGCTGTGCCGCCCAGCCAGTGCCAGTGGAGGGTGTTGCGCTCTCCCAGCACCGTGTCAAGCCCCATCTGCCGGGCGGTCATAGAGCCGCCGAAGCCAATGGTTTTGCCGCAGAGCTTTTCACTTAGATACTCTGCACCCTCGGCAGCAGTGGCAAAATACGAAGTGTGGAATCCCCGTTTCTCCAGGTTTTTACGCAGCTTTTCAATATCCGCCATGATAAAGCACCCCCTGTTAAAATAATAAAGAATAAAGAAGAAAAGCATGAAAGAGACTCTGTTGCGTCCTCAGACTGTCGACAACGTCGTCAGTCTGAGGGCAATTTCGGCAAAATGCCGAAATCGGTCGCCTGCGGGCGGGTTCCTGCACGCGAAAGCGGGGGCTCCGCCCCCCTTTCACACTATCCCCCCGCTCAAAACCCTCGGCCTTTTGACATCCTATTTTCAAAATAGCAGTTTGTCTACAAGCTGAGACTCTGTTGCGTCCTGACCCATACAGACCGATACTTTTTTCACTTTTTATTTTTCACTTAAGGCAACACCGCACAATTCGGCATGGACGATTTACAAGAAAAATCCGTGTCAAAAAAAGGCTCAAATTTGCCGGAATCCTACCGGACTTTAAGAATTTACAACGAATTTGTGGCCCGATTTTTTGCAAAGCGCCGCGGATGCAATTGTGCTGTGTTGCCTTAAAGATCGTTTTGCTTATACTCACGGAAGCCGTCGCCCAGCACCTCGTGGGCCTCGCAGACAATGATAAAGGCTGCAGGGTCGATTTCCTTGACCATGCGTTTAATTTCTACAATTTGCCGCTGCTTAAAGGCGCACATAATTACCTTCTTCTCGCCGCCCGACCAGGCCCCTTCGCCGTGGAGCAGGGTTACTCCCCGGTCTAAATCCCGGATAATGGCGTCGGCAATGGCTCTGTGGCTGTCGCTGATGATATAAGCCACCTTGGCGTTATCAAGCCCGTAGAGCACGCCGTCCATCACCAGTGTGGAGATATACAGGCTCACCAAGCCGTAGAGCGCACTGTACAGATTGCGGAAGGCAAGGGCCACAGCGACAATGACCACCAAATCAATGGCCAAAAGGAGCTTGCCCATGGGCAGCCACGCAATTTTAATTTTCATGAGCCGGGCAATAAGGTCGGTACCGCCCGTGGTGGCCCCCTGCTGAAACACCAGCCCCAGAGAAAGTCCCATCAGCAGACCGCCGAAGATACAGGCCAGCATGGGATCCATGGGTGGAAATACATAAATCGAGTTGAGTAAGTCAATAAAAACCGAGGAGACCGCCATGGCAAACAGGCTGGTCACCAGCAAATGCCCGCCAAGCAGCTTCCACCCCAGCAGAAAAAGGGGCACGTTAAGAATAATTACAATGGTGCCGATGGGCGCCCAGGGCAAAAACTGATTAATAATCTGACCCACGCCGGTAATCCCGCCGAAGGCAATTTCATTGGGCTTATAGCACCAGTTGAAGCCCACGGCGTAAATCACCGAGGCCAGGGCAATGACCACATAAGGCCAAACCAGGGAAAGGGCTTTGGTTTTGAATTTCATAAAAAACCCCGATCATATAAAAGAATAAGGACCCTCGGCCGACAAAGAAAAAAGAACAAAGTACGAAAGAGGGGCTTTAGCCATCAGCCGCGGTGCAGCCAATTTTTCTTTCTTCTTTTTTCAGTTTTCTTTTACAACAAGGTTAGCTGCTCCTCACCCCGGTCCTCCTCCTTGAGGAGCGCTCCCGCAATGGGAAGGCTGCGGGCACGATAACGGGCGGCGTTTACAATGGTGGTTTTCTCCAGTGGCTCGGCCCGCTCCACCCTGTACTTGGGCTTGAGTGTCATTACGTTGACGCCCTGGGTGCTTCGGGTACTCTTGGGGGTCAGGCTGGCGGTGTGGAACACCACGCAGCGGCCCTCGGTAGAGGTAAGCGCCAGCTCCAAGTCCTCAGTCAGGAGGAACGCGGTAACGAGGGGCGACTTGTCGGAATACGCGCCGGTAAGCTTTTTCCTCCTGGTCTGGGTCTGGTAGCCGGAAAGCTCCACCCGGGCGACCTTGCCGTTTTGGAATACGAACAGGATGTGGGCGGTATATTCCCCGGGAATACAGACCCAAACCACGCTCTCTCCCTGCTCCATGTCCAGCTTGGTGGGCAAGTAGTCTCCCAGAATGCTGGCCTTGGCATCATCAAAATCAGAAAGACGGGTCTTATAGCACTGCTGCTTGTCGGTAAAGACCAGCAGCTCGTCCCGGTTATTGCACTCCCAGGTAAGCCATGGGCCGTCCCCTTCCTTGTACTTCTGGTCGCTGGCCATACGGAGGGAAGCCGCCGTAATCTTTTTAAAATACCCCTCGCGGGAGAGGAATACCGTGACCGGGTAATCGGGAATCTCCTCCGCCGGGTCTGGCTCGGCGGCTACCTGGTGCTCAAAGACAAGCTCGGTGCGGCGAGGGACGGCGTACTTTTTCTTCACGCTCTCCAGCTCGTCGGTAATAATTTTCTTGATGCGGGCCGGTTTATTGACAATATCCTGAAGGTCGGCAATTTCATCCTCTAAGCTAGAGGTTTCCTCAATCCGCTTAAGGATATACTCTTTGTTAATATTGCGCAGCTTAATATCCGCTACATACTCTGCCTGAATGTCGTCAATTCCAAACCCGATCATCAGGTTGGGAATGACTTCGGCATCCTCCTCGGTCTCGCGGATAATTTTAATGGCCCGGTCAATGTCCAGCAGAATTTTTTTGAGACCCTTTAACAGGTGCAGCTTGTCCTGCTTCTTCTTCATGACAAAGTAGACCCGGCGGCGCACTGACTCCATGCGCCATGCCGTCCACTCATCCAAAATTTCGGCCACCCCCATCACCCGGGGCATACCTGCCACCAAGATGTTGAAGTTGCAGCCGAAGGAGTCCATCATGGGGGTTGCCCGGTAGAGGCGCGCCATGAGCTTGTCGGGGTCGGCGCCCCGCTTGAGGTCAATGGTCAGCTTTAGGCCGGTCAAATCGGTCTCGTCGCGCATGTCGGCAATTTCCTTGATTTTTCCGGTTTTAATCAGCTCGGCCACCTTGTCCATAATGGCTTCCACCGTGGTGGAGTAGGGAATTTCGTAGATCTCAATAAGGTTTTCGTCCTTCAAATACCGCCACTTGGCCCGCACCTGGAAGGAGCCTCGGCCTGTGCGGTAAATTTCGGCCATTTGGGCCCCGTCATAGAGTAGCTCTCCCCCCGTGGGAAAATCGGGTGCTTTAAGGATGTCCAGCAGATTGACCGAGGGGTCCTTGAGATAGGCAATGGTCGCGTCGCACACCTCACCCAGATTAAAGCCGCAAATATTGGACGCCATGCCGACGGCGATGCCCATATTGGCGGACACCAGTACGTTGGGGAAGGTGGTGGGCAGAAGGGCGGGTTCCTTGGTGGAGCTGTCATAGTTATCCACAAAGTCTACCGTATCCTGGTCTATGTCCCGGAACAATTCTGCACAGATGGCGTCCAGCCGCGCCTCGGTATAACGGCTGGCGGCCCAGGCCATGTCTCGGGAGTAGGCCTTACCAAAGTTACCCTTAGAGTCCACCAGCGGGTGCAAAAGCGCCCCGTAGCCGCGGGAGAGGCGCACCATGGTATCATAAATGGCCTGGTCGCCGTGAGGGTTAAGCTTCATGGTCTGACCCACAATATTGGCCGACTTGGTGCGCCCGCCCCCCAGCAAGCCCATCTTGTACATGGTGTACAAAAGCTTCCGGTGAGAGGGCTTAAAGCCGTCAATCTCCGGGATGGCGCGGGAGACAATCACGCTCATGGCGTAGGGCATGTAGTTGATTTCCAGCGTATCGGTTATGGGCTGCTCCAACACCTCGGGCCGCAGACCCATCACATTGGGATTATTTTTGTGGGCTGAGGAAATTCCCTCGTCGGAGCTTTTTTTCTTCGCCATCGGTATCAGTCCTTTGTTTCAAGTCATGCAGCAGGGCTTTTCTTGCTGGGCATTGTGGCTCCATATTCCGCCAGCCTCACGAAATATCCGCCAGCTCCAGATACTTATACCCGTTTTCGGCAATGTGGTCCTTTCTTCCCTGGAGGTTATCCCCCAGCAGCAGGTCGAAGGTCTGCGCCGTGCGCTCCACGTCCTGGGGCATGACCTTGATGAGCCGCCGTGTCTCGGGGTTCATGGTGGTCAGCCACATCATGTCCGGCTCGTTCTCGCCCAGACCTTTGGAGCGCTGGATGCTGATTTTCTTGTCTCCCAGCTCGGCCACAATATCGGCCTTTTCCTTGTCGGAGTAAGCAAACCAGGTTTTTTCCTTGTAGCTGATTTCGTACAGGGGGGATTCCGCGATATAGACGTATCCCCGCTGGATGAGGGTGGGCACCAGCCGATAAAGCATGGTGAGAATCAGGGTGCGAATCTGAAAGCCGTCCACGTCGGCATCGGTACAGATGACCACCTTGTTCCACCGCAGCGCCATAAGGTCAAAGCCCGCCAAGTCCTTGTTGTGCTTATCGCTCACCTCGCACCCGCAGCCCAGAACCTTGAGCAGGTCGGTAATAATTTCGCTTTTAAAAATTTTGGCGTAGTCGGCCTTGAGGCAGTTAAGAATTTTGCCTCGGACGGGCATAATACCCTGGAACTCGGCGTCACGGGAGAGCTTGACCGCCCCCATGGCCGAGTCACCCTCCACAATGTACAGCTCGCGCCGCTCGGTATCCTTGGTGCGGCAGTCCACAAACTTCTGCACCCGGTTAGAAATGTCCACATTACCGGAGAGCTTTTTCTTAATGTTAAGTCTGGCCTTCTCCGCGCTCTCTCGGCTGCGCTTATTAATAAGCACCTGCTCGGCGATCTTCTGCGCCTCAAAGGGGTTTTCGATAAAATAGACCTCTAACTGGCTGCGCAGGAAATCGGTCATGGCCTCCTGAACAAACTTGTTGGTGATGGACTTCTTGGTTTGGTTTTCATAGCTGGTCTGGGTGGAGAAGTTGTTGGAGACCAGCACAATGCAGTCCTGCACGTCGTTCCAGGTGATTTTACTTTCCGACTTTTGGTACTTGCTCTGCTGCTTGAGGAAGGCGTCGATGGCCGACACAAAGGCCGACTTCATGGCCTTTTCTGGCGAGCCGCCATGCTCCAGCCAGGAGGAGTTGTGGTAGTGCTCAATCATCTGCACGGTGTTACTAAACGCAAAGGAGACCGACAGCTTGACCTTATATTCCGGCTTGTCCTCCCGATCCCGGCCCCGACGCTCGGTCTGCCAGAATACAGGGGTGGTGAGCGAGCCCTCACCTGCCAGCTCGGTAACGTAGTCCACAATGCCGTTTTCGTACTTAAACTCGGTGGTTTCAAACTTCCCGTCCACCTGATTGCGGAAGCGGAAGGTAATCCCCGCGTTGACCACTGCCTGCCGCTTCATCACGTCCAAGTAGTATTCGGCGGGAATGTCAATATCGGTAAATACATCTAAATCAGGCTTCCAGCGGAAAATAGAGCCTGTCTTTCTTCGGTCGGTAGGCTCCTTGGTAAGGCCGCCCACATTCTCGCCCCGCTCAAAATGCAGGGTATACTTAAAGCCGTCCCGGTGAATGATGGCGTCAAAACGTTCCGAGGCGTACTGGGTGGCACAGGAGCCAAGGCCGTTCAGGCCAAGGGAATACTCGTAATTGTCCCCCTCGGCGTTATTGTACTTACCGCCGGCATAAAGCTCGCAGAATACCAGCTCCCAGTTAAATTTTTCTTCCTTCTCGTTCCAGTCTACGGGGCAGCCACGGCCGAAATCCTCCACCTCGATGGATTTGTCGGCGTAACGGGTAACTGTAATTACATCGCCATGACCCTCCCTGGCCTCGTCAATGGCGTTGGATAAAATTTCAAAAACGGCGTGCTCGCACCCCTCCAACCCGTCGGAGCCAAAGATAACGCCGGGGCGCTTTCGTACCCGGTCGGCTCCCTTTAGGGATGAAATGGATTCATTGCCGTAAGTCTTGGTCGTCTTAGCCATTGGCCTCTCCTCGCAGTACACATTATTTAACAGTTTATTCTATCCTATTTAATAAGGCAATGTCAAGGAAAGGGGCACTTTAGCAGTCTATTATGTAAAAGGAGCGTCCACCCCATACGGGATAGACGCTCCTCCGGCCGATCCATGCGCCTGTTGTCTACCATATACCCCGGTTTCCGCAACATGCAGAGCGGGGGTATGGATACACTTTAGGTTTTCTAAGAAAACCCTTCCTTGCGCGGTCGAACCGATGGACAAGACATTTAAAATGCGTTGGAGATTGACTTTCCAAAAAGAAAGCCCGTTCCAATGCGTTCCTTTCGCCATTCGCCTGAGGGCATCCTCAGGTCAGCCCGAAGTTGCCCGGCACCGGCTTAAAAGGAAATGCGGATGACTTGTCCGAGAATAGTATGTGTACAAGCTGTCCCTATAAACCAGGAAATCACTGGTATAAGCTCTGTCATATTTGTCCAAAATTGAAATAGACTTATTACGGAAAAGGAGGCGGTCAACTTGGCCGAACCCGCCAAAGTTTTTGCCTTTCACAAAAAGAGACCCACCCCCGAGGAGGAGGAGCGTACCGCCCTAATGGAAGGCCTGTCCCGAACCCGTGCTCTCATTGCCCAGGCCTATTCTTGCTGGAGCAGCACCTGCGACCCTGATCTCATTGAGTCGTATGTTTTTGAAATTAACGCACTCCAGGCACGCTACTCCTATCTTCTCCGCCGGGTAAAGGAAATTGACGGCACCCCCGTGCGCAAATGACAAGAAAACCGGCCAAGGCTCTGGCCACCATTTATACTGGAGGTATGAGCCGTGGAAATGCTTGTCCGTGCCCTGCCGTGGGTGGTGGGCGGCCTAATTTTGGTCATTGCCTTAGTTGCTCTGCAAAAGCCCCTTAAATGGCTGGGCCGTCTGATTGCCCGCACCGGTGTGGGGCTGGCGGTGCTTTTGGGGGTAAGCCAGGTTGGCTCCTTCATCGGGGTCAGCCTGGGCGTCAACCTGATTAACGCTCTGGTGCTGGGCGTACTGGGAATACCCGGTTTCGGTCTGCTGCTCATGCTAAATTGGGTTTTGCGATAATCAACTTTCACAAGGTGCAAAGAAAGGGCTTGACAAGCAGCGCAGAAGTGGGTATAATGAGCTTCGCTGTTTGGACGATTAGCTCAGCTGGTAGAGCATCCGCTTGACGTGCGGGAGGTCACAGGTTCAAGTCCTGTATCGTCCACCACATAAATCCCTTGAAGCCGTATGGTTTCAAGGGATTTTCTTTTGCCCCCGCCGTTTGTCGTGTACCCTTTAGACACATTTTAACCTTCCTTTTAGCGCGTTTCTGAAAAGTCGCTGTGTCTGGAATTTTGAACAAAAATCTGGTCAGGCAAGCCGTTTTTCCACAGGAATCCTGGGTGGATTCCAAGGAAAAACGGTGCGGCATGGCGAAATTTTTGTCAAAAGAACGGATGCATGGACTTTTCAGAAAGGCTCTAGCCTAACCCGTGTAATCGTTTGCCCTAAAAACTTTTTCTTTTGCCTTGCCTACAACGCTCTCATAGCGTATAATGACTAAGATTTGCCGATACTTTACTTCGGAGGAACATTTTTTGTGTTTGACAGCATTTTATTTGACTTAGACGGCACTCTTTGGGATGCCACACCGGCGATGGAGCGGGTGTGGGCGGATTTTTTTCTCCGTCGGCCTGAGCTTGACCGTCCACCTGTCACCCTGGCAGAGATACGGGGTAATATGGGCCTTCTGCTGGAGGACATCGGCCGGCGCATGTTCCCCGGACTGACCCCGGAGGAGAGTCTTTCCGTTTTAAAGGACTTTAACGCCGATGACGAGGTTTATCTGGCCCGCCATGGTGGTCAGCTCTACCCGGGCACAGAGCAAACGATGGAAGTCCTGCGCGAAAAGTACAAGCTTTTCGTGGTCAGTAACTGCCAGGATGGTTACATCCAGTGCTTTTACAGCGGCAATGGACTGGGCGGCTTTTTTACCGACTGGGAGTGCGCCGGACGCACCGGTCTGCCAAAGAGCGAAAATATTAAGCTGATGGTGGCGCGGCACAGTCTTACAAACCCGGTCTACATTGGGGACACCATGCTGGACTACACCTCCGCCCGGGATGCCCAAGTTCCCTTTCTCCACGCCGCCTATGGCTTCGGCACAGTGCCCGGCGTTCCCGCCGTGCAGTCCTTTTCGGACATTCCGGCCGCACTGGAGCGTATGAGCCCCCCATAATCCCCCAACCCTGCCCACCACACAGAAATCAAATCACGAGGTAATAATATGTCTTTATATGAATCCGAAATTTCACGCCGCCGCACCTTTGCCATTATCAGCCACCCTGACGCCGGCAAGACCACCCTGACCGAAAAGTTTCTGCTGTACGGCGGGGCCATTGCCCAGGCCGGTGTAGTTAAGGGTAAAAAGAATTCCCGTGCCGCCACCTCCGACTGGATGGAAATCGAGAAGCAGCGCGGTATTTCTGTCACCAGCTCGGTGATGCAGTTCCAGTACGAGGGCTTCTGCATCAACATTCTGGACACCCCGGGCCATCAGGACTTCTCCGAGGATACCTACCGCACCCTCATGGCTGCCGACAGCGCCGTCATGGTCATCGACGCGGCCAAGGGCGTAGAGGCCCAGACCAGAAAGCTGTTTAAGGTCTGCGTCATGCGGGACATTCCCATCTTCACCTTTGTCAACAAAATGGACCGGGAGGCACGGGATCCCTTTGAGCTCTGCCAGGAAATTGAGCACGAGCTGGGCATTGATACCTACGCCGTTAACTGGCCCATCGGCTGCGGCAAGGACTTTAAGGGTGTGTACGACCGCTCCAAGAAGGAAATTGTCCACTTTACTTCTAACGGCGGCGCCAAAACTGCAACCGCAACCACCGTGAGCCTGGGCGACGCCCACTTGGACGAGCTCATCGGCACCCGGCTGCACGCCCAGCTTACCGACGACGTGGAGCTGCTGGACGGCGCGTCCTGCGACTTTGACATAGACCGTGTGCGCCACGGCAAGCTCTCCCCCGTGTTCTTCGGCTCGGCACTGACCAATTTTGGCATTGAGCCATTTTTGGAGAGCTTTCTCCGCATGACCACCGCGCCCCTGCCCCGCAAGGCAGAGGGTGCCGTGGTAGACTCCATGGACGACGACTTTTCCGCCTTTGTTTTTAAAATCCAGGCCAACATGAACAAGGCTCACCGTGACCGCATCGCCTTTATGCGGGTGGTCTCCGGCCGATTTGACGCAGAAAAGGAGGTCTACCACGTTCAGGGCGGCAAAAAGCAGCGCCTTTCCCGCCCCCAGCAGCTGATGGCTGCCGAACGTGAAATTATCGAGGAGGCCTACGCCGGAGACATCATCGGCGTGTTTGACCCCGGTATTTTCTCCATCGGTGACACCCTATGCGCTCCGGGCAAAAAATTTCAGTTTGACCCCATTCCCACCTTCGCGCCCGAGCACTTCCAGCGGGTCAGAAGCCGGGACACCATGAAGCGCAAGCAGTTTCTCAAGGGTATGGAGCAGATTGCTCAAGAGGGCGCTATCCAGATGTTCAAAACCCCTTACTCCGGCATGGAGGAAGTGATTGTAGGCGTGGTGGGTACCCTCCAGTTCGACGTGCTGGAGTACCGCATGCGCAGCGAGTACAATGTGGAGCTTTATGTAGAGGGTCTGCCCTATGAATATCTCCGCTGGATCAAGACCGAAAGCGGCGAGCCGGTGCGGGAGGACGACCTGATCCTGGGCACCGACGTGAAGCTGGTGGAGGATTACAAGGGCAACCAGCTCCTACTGTTCGCCTCCCAATGGTCCATTAACTGGACGGCGGATCGAAACAAAAACCTGACCCTGCTGGAGTTTGGCGGGACAAGGGACTGACTTTTCGTCTATGAATTATGCGGGCTTTTTTAAGCCGCATTTTTAAAGAAAAAAGGCGCAAGATTTTAGCCTGTTTGGGCTTAAAATCTTGCGCCTTTTACTTATTTATAGAACGTCTGCTGAAATAGCAAACAACACAGATATGTTTTGCCACTAACCGGAGCATTTTTGTTCTGTTCTAAAGCTCCGCAGGCATTATATATCCGGCTTTAGTACGCTACACCCCAGTAAACGGAGTGCTTGGCAGGCTTGCCGCAAATGGCGCAGACATCGCCCAGATGCTCCTGCTCTAAGGGGATGCAGCGGGAGGAAACCCCGGCCTCCTCCTTCATCTTGAGCTCGCATTCCAGGTCGCCGCACCACATGGTCTTAGCAAAACCGCCCTGAGCAGCCATCTTCTCCTTGACCTCCTCCAGGGAGGAGCAGACATAGGTGTTCTCCGCCAAATTCTGCTGAGCCTTGGCGTACAGCCCCTCGTGAATGGAGGTAAGCATCTCGCCCACGGTTTTTTCAATGTCGTCCAGGGAGACAAAGGTCTTTTCGCCGCTGTCCCGGCGCACCAGCACGCACTGGTTCTGCTCCATGTCCTTGGGACCCAGCTCCAGACGCAGGGGCACGCCCTTCATCTCGTACTCGGCAAACTTCCAGCCGGGGGAGTTGTCGGAGGCGTCCATCTTCACCCGGTAGCCCGCCTTCTGCAAGCGCTCCATCACGGCGCGGTTGGCGTCGATAACCCCGTCCTTGTGCTGCGCCACGGGAATAACCACCACCTGAGTGGGGGCCACACGGGGGGGGAGCACCAGGCCGTTGTTGTCGCCGTGCACCATGATAATGCCGGCAATCATACGGGTGGACACGCCCCAGGAGGTCTGGAAGGGGTGGTGGAGCTGGTTATCCTTACCGGTAAAGGTAATGTCAAACGCCTTGGCAAAACCGTCGCCGAAGTAGTGGCTGGTACCACCCTGCAAGGCCTTCCGGTCGTGCATCATACACTCCACGGTATAGGTTGCCTCCGCGCCGGAGAACTTCTCCTTATCAGTCTTACGCCCCATGACCACGGGGATGGCCAGCACGTCGCGGTAGAAGTCGGCATAGACGTTAAACATGCGCTCGGTCTCGGCAATGGCCTCCTCGGCGGTGGCGTGCATGGTGTGGCCCTCCTGCCAGAGGAATTCCCGGTGACGCAGGAAGGGGCGGGAGGTCTTTTCCCAGCGCAGCACCGAGCACCACTGGTTGTAGAGCTTGGGCAGATCCCGGTGGGAGTGAATAATATTGGCGTAATGCTCACAGAACAGCGTCTCCGAGGTGGGGCGAATGCAGTAGCGCTCCTCCAGCTTTTCACTGCCGCCCAGGGTAACCCAGGCACACTCGGGGGCAAAGCCCTCTACGTGGTCCTTCTCCTTCTGCAAAAGGCTCTCCGGAATGAGCATAGGCAGATACACGTTCTCGTGGCCGGTTTTCTTAAACTCGCCGTCGAGAATGTGCTGGATATTCTCCCAAATAGCGTAGCCATAGGGTCTGTAAATAAACATGCCCTTAATACTGGAATAGTCAATAAGTTCAGCCTTTTTGCACACGTCGGTAAACCACTTGGCGAAGTCTACCTCCATGTCGGTAATCTGCTCCACCTGCTTCTTGTCCTGTGCCATAATCTATCTCAATCCTTTACGAAGTAAATTCATCGTACATTTTATGAGTAACCGTCCAAAAAGTCAAGTAGAGGGAACCGTATAGAACAGTGAAAATTCCATAAACTGTCCTAAAAGGCGGTGTTTGGATTGAAACAAGTGGGCATATGGGAACGAGACGAGGGTATTTTCCAGGCAGTGGAGGACAATCTTTCTTCCGCGGGAGAGACGATCCGGCTTTTACGTGGGCGGCATCCGGCCGACTTCACCGCCGGGCCGCTGGACCTTTTGTGCATCTCACCCGCAGCCACCGGTTGGGCGGGACTTGGCGCGGTAGACTGCCGAATGCTCCTGCTGCCCGGCTCGGCGGGCCCCCTGGCGCGGGGGCTGCGTTGTGCCTGCGCCGTGAGCTACGGCACCTCCCCCAAGGACACCCTTACTTTTTCCAGCTTAGAGGGCGACCAAATCTGTGTCGCCCTCCAGCGGGAGCTGGTCACCCTGGACGGCGGCGTGGTGGAGCAGCAGGAATTTGTCCTCCCCTTCCCTCCGGAAAGCGACCCCATGGCCTACCTGGCGGCGGCGGGAGTCCTCCTCCTGCTGGGACAGGAAATCGCTCTATAAAGCCTCCAGCAAAAAGGTCACCGGGCGAATGCCGTCGGTGCAGCAGACCACGCTCACGCCGTCCTGCTTCTGCCAGGGGGTACAGGTCGCACCCAGGGAAAGGGCACTGACCGAGTGGTAAATATCCACCCATGCCCAGGGGCAAAAGCCCTTGGGCATTTCCGCGCCGCCTTCATAGTGAAAGGTCTGCCCCTCCACAAAAAAATCACAGTCCACATCGGCTCCGTCGGTGAGAAACACCTCGGCAAAATCCTTGTAAAGCTGTTTGCGTAGAACCGTAATACGCACCGTTTTCATGTGGGCAGCTCCTTTCTTTCCTCCGGCAGATCGGTTTGAAATTCGGTCATCATGTGCCAGTACCGCTTGGGCATATGGGTCATGCGGCATTTTGGGTTATAGCGACCCTCGATGGCAACAGTGTCATAAAACCGCCGCCAGAGGGCGCGGTAGTCCCGCTCGGCCTGGTCGGGGGCCGCGGATGCGAATTCCTCCAGAGGAACGATGATCCACTTGCCGGGCTGGTAAAAAAGGGCTTCCTTATAAGTGCGGTCGTAGATGACAAACCGCTCTCCCCCATAGCGGGCGCAGAAGTGGGCGCGCAAAACGGGGAGCACCCGGTTTTTAGGCTCAATCTCGGCCACCAGCACCCCCTGCTGGTCGGAAAACCGAATAAATCCCCGCAAAAGATGGGCCTCGCCCTTGAGATGGGTGAGGGCTTTGCCCAGTACCGCCACCCGGTCGTCGGTAAGGTTGCGCGTCACCATGGGCCCCTGCTCGTATCCCAGATCAATAAAGCGGAAGAGGTGAAGCTCCTTTTCCGGCAGACAGGTGAGAAAGCCGCGGACCACCCAGGCGGCAGCTTCGCTCCCCATACGCTTGGGCAGAGAGAGAAGCACCCGTCGGGCGTGCTCCTTGCTGGTCTCCACAGGGCGCTCCGGAAACAGAGAGAGCTGCTCGGTTCCCGGCGGCACAAAGGCGGCGGGCCACTCTTTATTTACATAGCTCTCGTACACACAGGTCAAAAATCCGTCAAAGCTGCCGTCGTAGGTATAGGAGACTTGAGCCCAATTTTTCATGTTTCTACCCCGTGTTCTCAAACATACATAGTTGCTCCGGAACCTCCTGGGCCAGCATGGGGCGCTCCTGCGCCACCAGATGGCGGAGCACACTGTCCTGGCGGAAACGCAGCCCCTCGGCCATTTTGCCGTTGCAGGTGAGAAAATACTGCGCCCGCTTGAGCACTACCCCCAGCTTTTTCAGCCCCTCAAAGTGGAGCGGCCCACACCGCCGTGCCGCCACAATCCGCTGTGCGCTGCGCACACCCACGCCGGGTACCCGGAGAAGGGTCTCGTAATCCGCCCGGTTGACCTCCACCGGAAAAAACTCCATATGTGCCAGCGCCCAGGAGCACTTGGGGTCAACCAGGGGGTTAAAGTTGGGGTTTCCCTCGTCCAGCAGTTCCCCGGCCTGAAAGTGGTAATAGCGCAGCAGCCAGTCGGCCTGGTAGAGCCGGTGCTCCCGCAGGAGGGGCGGCTTAAAGTCCCGGCGGGCGGGAAGGAGCGCACTGTCCGACACCGGCATATAGGCCGAGTAAAAGACCCGCTTAAGCTTATATTTCTCGTACAGGCTCTCGGTCAGGCGGAGAATTTGAAAGTCGGTCTCGGGGGTAGCCCCGATAATCATCTGAGTGGACTGACCCGCCGGGGCAAAGCGTGGCGCGTGCTTATAAAGCGCAACCTCTTTTTTGGCAATCTGAATGCCGTCCCTGATTTGCTTCATCGGGGATAGAATATCCTGCTTTGCCTTGTCGGGCGCAAGGAGCTGAAGGGACTGCTCACTGGGCAGCTCGATATTTACAGACAGACGGTCGGCCAGTGTCCCCAGCCGCTGAGTGAGGAGAGGATCGGCCCCCGGAATGGCCTTGGCGTGGACATAGCCCCAGAAATGATACTCCTGCCGCAGCAGCCGCAGGGTCTCAATCATCAGCTCTGTGGTCTTATCGGGACTGCCCATCACAGCAGAGGAGAGGAACAGCCCTTCAATATAATTCCTCCGGTAAAAGCCAATGGTCAGTTCGCACAGCTCCCGTGGGGTAAAGGCCGCCCTGGGCACGTCGTTGGAGCGGCGGTTAACACAGTACTGGCAGTCGTACACGCAGACGTTGCTCATCAGTACCTTTAATAAAGTAACACACCGCCCGTCAGCCGAAAAGGAGTGGCAGCAGCCGGCCAGCATGGTGGTGCCCAGCCCGCCCGGACGGCTATCCCTGTCCAGACCGCTGGAGGTGCAGGCTGCGTCATACTTGGCCGCGTCGGTCAGTATGGTCAGCTTATCCATTAATTCCATATGCAGCCCTCCCTCTAGAACATTCGTGCCATTATTATGACACTAGAACATATGTATGTCAAGCGGAAAATAGCACCTGTTTCGACCATACTTTGTTAAATTTGGAACTATCGTAAACAAATACAGACAAAATTGCGCAAAATACTTGCACTACATGGCCTTTAGCAGTATACTAGTTAGGCTCGTCTTGGGGCTTTCTCCCCAAAAAAAGACGAACGGAGGACAGCAAACCTATGAAAAAACGCGACATCATCATCATTGCCGCCGTGTTGGCGGTGGCGCTGCTCAGCATTCCCGTCGTGGGCTATTTCTCCGCCCAGCGAACTACCGATCAGGCCCAGGATTTTGTTTACATCTATGTGGGCAACAACCTGTACGAGGCGGTGGCGCTGACTGAGGCCAAGGTGGTTCACATTGATCAGGGCAGCGGCAAAGTTAACGATGTGGAGATTTCCGCCGACGGTCATGTGTATATGAAGGACTCCACCTGTGATAACCAGGACTGCGTGAAGCAGGGGGAGATGACTGCCGACAACATTGAACAGCGGCCCATGCGCAATTGGGTGGTCTGCCTGCCCAATGAAATCAGCATTGAGCTGCGGCTCCACAGCGAGGAACAGTAATGAGGAGCAAAAGCACGCGTATGACCACCCAGCGACTCACCCGGCTGGCACTGCTGACCGCCGCCGCCGCGGTACTGGGGTACTTTGACAACATTCTTTCGGCGGCCATGCTGCTGCCCACGGGCATTAAGCTGGGCCTTGCCAACACAGTGCTGCTTTACGCAATCTATCTCCTGGGCCCGGGCAGTGCGGTGATTTTAATGGTGCTCAAGGTGGTGCTTACCGGGCTCATGTCGGGCAATCTGGCCTCGGCCTTTTTGTTTAGTATGGGGGGCGGCGCTTTGAGCCTTGCCATGATGCTGCTGATCCGCAAGCTCTGCAAGGACAGCGTTTCCATCGTCGGCGTGTCGGTGGTGGGCGCGGTGTTTCACAATGTGGGGCAGCTGCTGGTGGCCTCCTTCGTGGTGCAGACCATGCCCCTTATGGTGTACCTATTCCCGCTGCTGATTGCCGCTGTCATCACCGGCATTCTCACCGGCATGGCGGGCAAGCAAATTGTAAAGGCCCTGCGTATCCCCGGCCTGGACATACCCGAAAAGTCCGACTCCTCGGAGGATTCCAAATGAAAAAACGTTTTTTACCCCTTCTGCTTTCCGGTGCACTTCTGCTGGCCGCCCTCGCAGGCTGTGGGAGGGAAGCCCCGCGCACCAAGCAGACCGCCACCGGCTTTTACTTTGACACAGTGGTCACTATGACGGTGTACTGGCCCGACGACGCCCCGCTTAAGCAGGCGCTGCAAAAATGCGCCTACTACGAGAGCATTTTGAGTAAGACCCGGGATGGCTCCGACGTATGGAAGCTCAACCACGCCGGAGGTGAACGGGTCAAGGTCAGCGAGGACACCCGCGATATTTTGGAAAAAGCGCTGGAATACTCCAAGCTCTCCGAGGGCCGATTTGATGTTACCATTGAGCCCTGTGTCGCCCTTTGGGACTTTACCGATGGCGAGGCCATTCTTCCCGATGCGACCGCTCTGGCTGCGGCGGCAGCAAAGGTGGACTACACCCAAATTGACATTAACGACGACGGCGTGAAGCTGGCCGCCGGTCAAACCATTGACCTGGGTGCCATTGCCAAAGGATACATCGCCGACCGCATTTCCGATTTACTCAAGGAACAGGGCATTGAGAGCGGCATCCTTAACTTTGGCGGCAACGTGCAGACCATTGGCGACAAGCCGGACGGCTCCCAGTGGAACGTCGGCGTGCAGGACCCCAAGGGGATACGCCAGACCAGTCTGGCCGTGGTGGGCGTCACTGACGGCGCGGTAGTCACCAGCGGCATTTACGAGCGCGGCTTTGACTTGGACGGTGTGCGCTACCATCATTTATTAGACCCCGCTACGGGTATGCCCATCCAAAACGACTTGGCGGGTGTAACCATTTTTGTAGACGACTCCTTTGACGGCGACGCGCTCTCCACCACCCTCTTTGCCCTGGGGCGTGAGGATGGACTCCGCATGGCGGAGGAGCTCGACGGCGTAGAGGCCGTGTTTATAAACCGGGACGACGAAATTTTCTATACCTCCGGTCTGGAGGGCCGCATTACCCTATTAGAACAGTAAAACTGCAAAGGAGTGATCATAGCATGTTGGGAAAGGGAAATCTGGGCGTCCATTTAAAGGCCTGTAAAAACACCGCCGAGTGTGCTCCCGTGGCAATTCCTGTGCCCGAAAAAGTAACCATTTTGCTCTCCACCTTCCGCGGCAGCGTCAATGACCCTGTGGTGAAGGTAGGCGATCAGGTGTCGGTGGGTCAGGTTATCGCCCCCGCCTCCGGCGGTCTGGCGGTACCGGTTCACGCAACCGTGTCCGGCACAGTGGCGGCCATGACCACCGTCCGCTCCAGCGACGGCAGCCGTACCCCCGCCGTTGTGGTGAAGTCGGACGGACTTCAAACCCCCTGGGAGGGCATTAAGGCTCCCACCGTCACCAATCAGGAGGAGCTTGTTTCCGCCGTCCGCGAGAGCGGACTGACCGGTCTGGGCGGCGCTGGCTTCCCTACCTGGGCCAAGCTCTCGGCCAGCGCGGAGATTCTGCTCCTCAATGGCAGCGAGTGCGAGCCCTACTGCACCGCCGACTATCAGCTCATGTGCTCCGACCCGGCCGCTGTGCTGGAAGGTGCCCAGCTGGTGCGCAAGTTCGTGGGCATTCAGAAAATTATTGTCGGCATCAAGGAATCCAACACCCGTGCCATTGACGCCATGAAGAAGGCCGCCGAGGGCATGGAGGGCGTTGAGATTAAGGCCCTTAAGGGCTACTACCCTGTGGGTGCGGAGAAGATGTGTATCCAGCAGACCACCGGCCGCGTCGTCCCCCGGGGCAAGCTGCCCAAGGACGTGGGCGTTATTGTACTTAATGTGGGCACCGCCGCCTTTATCGCCCAGTACCTGCGCACCGGTATGCCCCTGGTGAGCAAGACGGTCACCCTGGACGGCTCCGCCGTAAAAAATCCCGGCTTGGTCACCGCCCCGATTGGTACCCCCGTTGCGGAGCTCTTTGCCGCTGTCGGCGGATTTAAAGAGGAGCCCTCTAAGGTTCTCATGGGCGGCCCCATGATGGGCATTTCCATTCCTACCCTGGACTTCCCCCTGCTGCGTCAGAACAACGCCTTCCTGGCGCTGGACGAGAAGGACGCCACCCTCCCCACCGAAACAGCCTGCATTCACTGCGGCCGCTGCGTGCGCTCCTGCCCCATGAACCTGATGCCCACACTTTTGGTCAAGGCCTGCCGCACCGAGGACGGCGAGGCCCTCTCCGACTTGAAGGTTGACCTGTGCATCGAGTGCGGCGTGTGCGCTTACGTCTGCCCCGCTAAAATCGACCTGGTCACCAGCCACCGTCTGGGCAAGCAAATTTTCCGCAGCTACCAGGCCAGCAAACAGGAGGTGCGTCGCTAATGAAACTGCTCTCTGTCTCAGGCTCGCCCCATATCCGGGATAACGCCTGTACCCGTACCGTCATGCAGGATATGCTCATCGCCCTGCTTCCCGCCCTGGTTGCCTCGGTGCTTATTTTCGGCTTCCGGGCCCTTCTGGTCACCGTAGTATGTGTGGCCGCCGCTGTCCTCTCCGAGTTGGTCTTTGAGAAGGCCGTCAAGCGTCCCGTCACCATTACCGACCTGTCCGCCGCCGTCACCGGCGTGCTTCTGGCCTTCTGTCTGCCCGTGTCCATTCCCCTGTGGATTGCCGCCCTGGGCAGCATAGCCGCTATTGTGGTGGTCAAGCAGCTCTTTGGCGGCATCGGCGAGAACTTCGCTAACCCCGCCATTACCGGGCGCATTGTGCTGCTGATCTCCTTCGGCGGCGCTATGAGCACCTGGACCATTGACGGTGTTTCCTCCCCCACACCCCTGGGCATTATGACCAGCGGCACCACCGGCGGCCTGCCTGGCCTGATGGACATGTTCCTGGGTCGTCACGCAGGAAGCCTGGGCGAGACCTGTGCCGTGGCCCTTCTGCTGGGCGGTGTGTACCTGATTGTGCGCAAGGTCATTACCTGGCACATTCCCGTGGCCTATATCGGCACCGTGGCCATTTTCTCCCTGGTGGCTGGGCAGAACGTTCCCTACCAGCTCATGGGCGGCGGTTTGCTGCTGGGCGCTTTCTTTATGGCCACCGACTATTCCACCTCTCCCATTACCGGTATGGGCAAGCTGTTCTACGGCGTTGGCTGCGGACTGCTCACCATGGTCATCCGCATTTGGGGCTCCAACCCCGAGGGCGTTTCCTACGCCATTCTTCTGATGAACATTCTCACGCCCCATATTGACAAGCTCACCCGTCATAAACCCCTGGGAGGTGATGTGGCATGAAAAACGAGAACAAGCTTTGGAAGCTTTTAGCGCCCATTGTGGTGCTCTCCGTCATTGCGCTGGTCATTACCGGCGCGCTGGCTCTGACCAATCAGGCCACCGCACCCGTGATTGCCGCCGCCGAGCAGGCCAAGGCCGACGCCGCTATGCAGGTGGTTCTGCCTGACGGCGCCGAGTTCCAAACCATTCAAGATATGACCGGCCTGCCCGAGACCATGACCGCCGCCGCCAAGGCCGGCAACGACGCCGGCTATGTCTTTACCGTAAACGGCAAGGGCTTTGACAAGGGTCTGGTGGTTATGGTGGGTCTGGACGCAAAGGGCGCCATCGTCGGCGTTCAGGTGCTCTCCAGCAACGAAACCGCCGGTATCGGCTCTAAGGTCGTTGCCGACGGCTCCGAGTTCCTGGTTCAGCTCCCCGGCATGACCGATACCGCCGGGATTCAGGCCACCTCCGGTGCTACCATGACCTCCAACGGCATCAAGAACGCTATTCAAAATGCATTTGACGCCTATGTGGTCCTTACCGGCGGCTCTGTGGAAGTCAAGGTTCCCGCCAAGCCCCAAAACCTGACCGACGAGGTGCTGGAGCAGTATTTCCCCGGCGCGTCCTTTACCGAGGTACCCGGCGGACTGGTCAGTGATGCCGGAACCGTGGTCTACGCCGCTGTCCCCGGTATGATGGGCGATGTGCCCGTTGCCGTGTTCTTCGGCGCCGACGATGCCATCCTTGGCATTGTGGCCGACGTATCTGGCGAGACCCCGGATATCGGAAGCCTCTGCGGCGAGAGCGCCTTTACAAGCCTCTTTGCCGGGGTATCCAGCGCAGACGAGGTTGATGCCATCTCCGGCTCCACCGTCACCTCTGACGCGGTCAAGGGCGGAGTCAATCAGGCCATTGCCAATCTAAACACTGTGAAGGGGGCGGCATAAATGAAGAAAAATAATAACCTCTCCCTCATTACCAATGGTATTTTGAAGGAAAATCCCGTGCTGGTGCTGGTGCTGGGCACCTGCCCCACACTGGCTACCACTACCTCGGTGTCCACCGCCATCGGCATGGGCGTTGCCGCCACTCTGGTGCTTATTTGCTCCAACATCTTTATCTCCCTTCTGCGGAAGGTGATTCCCGACTCGGTGCGCATCCCCTGCTACATCGTGGTTATCGCCGGCTTCGTGTCGGTGGTGCAGATGCTGGTACAGGCCTTCGCGCAAGACCTGTACACCGCCTTAGGCGTGTTTTTGCCCCTGATCGTGGTTAACTGCATTATTCTCGGCCGTGCCGAGATGTTTGCCGGCAAGCACACGGTGGGCCAGTCGGCACTGGACGGCATCGGCATGGGTCTTGGCTTTATCTGCACCCTGGTGGCCATGGCCACCATCCGCGAGGTATTCGGCGTGGGCAGCTTCGCCGGTATCCCCCTGCCCTTCTTCTCCACCTACAACATTCCCATTCTGGTCAAGCCCGCCGGCGGCTTCTTCGTCTTTGGCCTGCTGATTGCGCTGGTGGCCAAGGTCACCCACGGCAAGGTTAAGCACGCCGCCACCGGCTGCGCGAACTGCCCCAACGCCGCTGCCTGCGGCAAAATCGGAAAGGAGGCGTAAGACATGGACTTTAAGAATCTTCTGTTTATCATCATGAGCGCTGTGTTCGTTAACAACTATGTCTTGCAGCGCTTCCTGGGCATCTGCCCCTTCCTGGGTGTTTCTAAAAAGCTGGATCAGGCGTCCGGTATGTCCATTGCCGTTATCTTCGTCATGGTGCTGGCTACCGCCGTTACCTGGCCCATCCAGTACTACCTGCTGGATCCCAACGGCCTGGGTTACCTCCAGACCATTATCTTCATTCTGGTCATTGCCGCCCTGGTGCAGCTGGTGGAAATTGTCCTCAAGCGGTACATTCCCGCCCTTCACAAGAGCCTGGGCATTTACCTGCCCCTGATTACCACCAACTGCGCCGTACTGGGCGTTACCGTCCTCAACATTACCGAGGGCTATGACTTCGCCCAGTCTATGGCTAACTCCCTGGGTTCCGGTCTGGGCTTTTTCCTGGCCATGTTCCTCTTTGCCGGTGTCCGCTCCCGCATTGAAAACTGCAAGGCGTCCACTTCCTTTGAGGGTCTGCCCATCACGCTGACAGCTGCCGCCATCGTCTCCGCTTCCTTCTACGGGTTTGCGGGCGTGGTGGAAAAGCTGTTCGGACAGTAAGGGGGGGCGGAACAATGAATCCAATTTTACTTGCCATTCTTCTGGTGGTTGTCATTGCTCTTCTCTGTGCCATTATGCTGGTGGTTGCCTCCACCGTTATGGCCGTCAAGGAGGACGAAAACTTTGGCCCCATCCGCGAGTGTCTGCCCGGCGCCAACTGCGGCGCCTGCGGCTATGCCGGCTGTGACGGCTATGCCAAGGCCCTTGCCGCAGGTGAGGAGCAGCGGGTCAACCTCTGTATTCCCGGCGGCGGCTCCTGTGCTACCGGCATTGGCGCCATTCTGGGTCTGGACGCGGGGAGCGTGGAGGAGCGTGTTGCCGTGGTGTTCTGCGGCGGCGACTGCACCAAGACTCCTTCCGCCATGGACTATCAGGGCACCCGCAGCTGCAAGGCTGCCAGCATGATTTTCGGCGGCGCGAACTCCTGCATCCACGGCTGCCTCGGTAACGGCGACTGCGTCACCGTCTGCCCTGAGGGGGCCATCACCATTGACAAGGGCATCGCGGTTATTGACCGCGACCTCTGCGTGGGCTGCGGCCTGTGTGAAAAGGTCTGCCCCAAGGGCGTGATCGGCATCCTGCCCAAGCGGCAGAAGGTCTATGATCGCTGCTCCAACTTTGAGCGGGGCAAGGCGGTTATGGACGTGTGCAAGGTGGGCTGTATCGGCTGTACTAAGTGCAGCAAGGTCTGCCCCGAGGAAGCTATTACTATGGATAACTTCCTGGCTCAGGTCAACCCCACCAAGTGTACCGCTTGCGGCACCTGTGTGGAGGCCTGCCCCACCAAGTGCATGACCATCATTACGAAGTAAGGCACGTTTTTTAGGCCCCCCGTGGTTTTATTCGGGAAATTATTACATAAAATGTCCGGTCTCAAATGAGACCGGACATTTTTACAGGCTGTCGACAAAGTCGACAGCCTGAGATCGATTTCGGCAAAATGCCAAAATCGGTCGCC
>CAZDDZ010000031.1:0-24183 GCA_964504285.1 uncultured Pseudoflavonifractor sp. | reverse complement strand
CACGCGCTAATCTATACGACTGGATCAAAGCAGAGCTTCCCTAAGAAAAGGAGACGTGTTTATGCGAATCACACAAAATGTCATGATGCGCCGGTATACCCGTGACCTCAGCACGGGGCTGTGCCGACTCAACGAAGCCAGCCAGCGCGTGGATACGCTGAAAAAATTCTCCAAGGCATCGGAAAATCCCGGCGATGCCGCCCGGGCCTACCAGGTGCGCAAGGAGTTTAGCAAAACCGAAATTCATCTGGATAATGTCAGCAATGTTCTGGGCACGCTGGACGCCCAGGAGGCATCCCTGATGCAGATTTCCAGCATGGCGGAGGGCGCCTACACCCAGGCCCTAGAGGCCATCAACGGCTCTGTGGGGCCTGACGACCGGCAGATTGTCGCCGCCAAGCTGCGGGACGCTCAGCAGGGAATTTTAATGGCCCTTAACACTCAATTCGGCGGCAACTATGTGTTCGGCGGCAGCTGCACCAAGGATGCTCCCTTTTCGGTTGGTACAGACGGCGGTCTGATGTATCGGGGCATCCCCCTCTCCTCTGACAACCCTGATGACCAGCAGACCCTGGCGCAGCTATCCAAGGAATCCATTCTCATCGACGTGGGCATTGGTCTGTCCTTCTCGGCCGACGGAACGGCGCCCAACCGGGAGAGCGGGTTTGATATCTCCCTGCCGGGCATCTCCTTTCTGGGCCACGGACAGCGGGCCGACGGCTCTCCCGCTGATCTCTACGCCCTGCTGGGCCAATTGGCGGATGAGCTGGCCAAGCCGGAAAATCCCGGTGATGCCGCCAACCAACTGGTAGATACTCTGGGCGACCAAAAAAAGCAGCTTCTGGTCTCCATTACTCAGGTAGGCTGCCGGTCCAACTTTGCCGACTTTGTCTCCGGTCGCCTGGAAAACACCCAGTACAATCTAAACACTAAAATTCTGGGTCTGGAATACACCACCCCGGAGCAAGCTATTACGGACTTTCAGATGGCGGAATACGCCTACCGTGCCGCCCTGTCCATGGGCAATAAGCTGCTGCAAAATTCCTTTATCGACTTTATGAGATAGGAGGACATTATGGAGCTGATAACCCGCCATTTCGGCCTTGTGTCCTATGAGGATACCGACTGTATCGACTTTCCCGAAGGTTTGTATGGCCTCACGCCACACCGAGCGTTCCTGCTCCTTCGTTTTGACGCGGAGAACGATGCTATGTTCTGTCTGCAAAGCGTGGAGGACCCGGACCTCTCTCTGGTGCTGTTTAATCCTTTTACGCTGATACCCGACTTCTCGCCCCGCTTGTTGGCAGCCGACCAGCGGCGGCTGGATTTGGCAGACGGTCAGACCCCTCAGTTCTATGTGGTGGCTGTGGTGGGCCCCACGCCCGCTGAAACAACAGTAAATTTGCGCTGCCCCATCGTCTGCAACAGTGCCAGCCGCACCGCCTATCAGGTATTTCTGGAGAACGACGACTACGCCCTTCGCCATCCCGCCTTTTCTGCCAAACGGGAGGGCGCTGCATGTTAATTCTCTCCCGCCGTCCCGGGGAAAGCATTCAAATCGGTAACGAAATTACCATTACCGTTACCGAGGTCTCCGGAGACAAGGTAAAGCTGCACATCGATGCACCCAGAATGGTTCCCATTGTACGCAGTGAACTGCTGGAGGCCTGCGCTGTCAACCGGGAGGCCTCCGCCTCCATCTGCGCCCAGTCCCTTTCTCAGATTGCGGAGCTGCTGCATTCCCCCTAGCCTGACCAGTGTAATCCGCCAGAAATCGGTGTTTGGGCTTGCGCAGGATTTTTGCGGGACAAGGTGGAGGACGCCAGCGGGCTGCCGCCCGCCAAGGACGACAACGCAGGCATGCGAAAATCTCTCCAGAGACAAATTTTGATTTCTGGCCGGATGGACCACTAGAGCCTTTTTGAACAGTCAATGCACCCGTTTTTGACATACAATAGACGATCAAATGCAAAGAATCCCCAATCCATTACAATGGATTGGGGATTCTTTGCATTATTCGAATTCGATGGGGTGTTTGCGGTTACTACGATATGTAGTGGT
This sequence comes from uncultured Pseudoflavonifractor sp., assembly GCA_964504285.1. Taxonomy (GTDB): domain Bacteria; phylum Bacillota; class Clostridia; order Oscillospirales; family Oscillospiraceae; genus Pseudoflavonifractor. Next base: position 22,122 of record CAZDDZ010000031.1, on the reverse strand, counting down.
AAATATTCTAAATTGCATACTGCATTTAGATGTGTTCTATAAATTATCTTGTTTTCCGGTATCTTTTGTGGCCAAAGTGTGGTCATGCTTCGACACCTAAGTGTGCTGGATAGAACCGCTCTGCAAGGAGCCTGCCGTCAACTGCCAAACGGCTTTTTAATTCGACGATCCGGGTCTGCTGATGATATTTTTTGCTGGCGTTATTATAGCAAGGTTTTTAAATTCTGTCCATATTTTTGAGCTGACGATGAAGTAACCTGCCTTATGAAGGCACTTGTTACCCGTTGATGTCACCGGCATGGAGGATGCGGTCAGCCGCAGCTAGCTCCGCCTTGACTTCCGGGCGCAGCAGGCCGTGGGTGTCGGATAGAATTGCAACATTCGTCATTGGTTCTCCCTTTCGGCTTCATCCAAAAGCTACCACAGTATCGCTTCAAAGGCCTCGTCCTACGTGGGGGTTCGTATCGCGGCATGTTAGCCCAGTGTGCAGCCAGCGAACATACGGCTTGAGGGTGTAAACATACCGGGGAAATCAATATTTTGGATTATAAAAATCAGTGGGATTATCAGCCAATTCTCAATCTCCTGCTTCAATGCCCCTTCTTTTTGTCAGCCTCCTTCAAGGATTCCTGCACGGTGGTGAGCGTCTCGGTATTGGGGGGGGAGGGCAACGCCCTCTGCCTCGATCTCTAATTTCCATTTTCAGAGCAGCTCCACCACCTGCTCCGGTTTCAGTACTTCCAGTACATCCAAAATGCTTTTTTTCATATGGGTACTGCGCTTTGCCAGCGTATCTAAGAGTCTTTTTTGTTTTTTAGTCAACAGATCTGTCCCGGAGCCAGACGCAGCGGCTGCTGGATGCTACTGTTGCTCACCAGTCGGTCGTCGCCCTTGCGAGACAATCGGCAATGTAAGGCAACCTGCCAGATTTGGTCCGGCGGGCGTGTCATGAGTCATCCCTCCTTTTAGCGAAATGGGCGGCATGGGATCTAATCGGCGTGTGCCCGAATGAAATTCAGTACCAGCGCTTTCATCATTCTGAAATAGGCTGGAGCGTTTCTGAAAAGTCGCTGTGTCCGGAATTTTAAACAGAAATATTGCCAGGCAAGCCTTTTTTCCACAGGAATCCTGGTGGATTTCAAGGAAAAACGGCGCGGCATGGCGAAATTTTTGTGAGAAGAACAGATGGATGGACTTTTTAGAAACGCTCTAGGGTAGTGCCCGGTGATGCAATTGCAGCTAAATAGGGACATGAAACTGGAATGGATGGTTTTATATTACTTTTTCCCTCTATAAATAAAACCTTTCCGGTTCACTGCTGTGCTCGAAAAACTCCCGTAGGCGTTGCCTGCCTCTTGTTTCGCCCTTGATTTGCGGCGTGCCGCACTGGATAGCCCAACCATAGCTTTATTCCTTCAAAGTACAAATTAGCAGTGAGGCTAAAATCCTTTTAGGATTCAGCCTCACTGCTAATTTGCTTTATTATGTAATGAATCATTTAATTTTGCACGCCGACAGGCTCACTGCCTGCCCAGCGGCCGATTACGGGCGCCAGCTTGGTAATGGTGGGGGCCATAATCGGGCCTACGGCAAACATACCAAGGATTGTACCTACAAAGACCACGCCGCCCAGCAGGAATCCCAAGACCACCATAACTACATCAAATGCAATTCGCTCGTATTTTAGCGGGAACTTTGTCCAGGCTGACATAGTCTGGTTAAATGCGTCCACCGGTCCTGCCCCGAGCTCTGCCGACTGGTAAATGCCAAGTCCAAGGCCAAGCGTCACAACGCCCAGAATCAGCACAATGGAGCGAACCACGATGCTGGGCTCCGGCCCCATCATGTTGCCAAGCACGGAGATAAAAAAATTGCAAAAAGTACCCAACAGGAACGCATAGATTGCAGTACCGAAATGAATCATTTTACGGTTAAAGATGAGAACGAATACAAAGAACACAATGTTAAAAATGTTCATCGCAACCCCAAAATTGAGGTTTAACTGCTTGCCAATTCCTTGCACAAGCGCAGTTACCGGGTCGCTTCCTAAATTAGCGCAAACATAAGCCGCGCATCCAAATGCAGCCATAATTGTACCAAAAAGAATAATCAGGCAACGAACCGAAATGCTTCTTGGCGTGAGTTTTCCTCTTGCCATCGTGTATTCCCCCCTATTTAACAATTAGCTCTGGCTTTTCCACTCCTCGACCAGGTCATCGGAGTCCACAACCAAGCCCAAGTGCAGGGAAATGATTTGCAGCGCAGGTACCTCCAGGTGCTCGGAGCCACGGGTTAAATCCTGCGGAACGACAATACGGAAGTCGCGGTTTGCGCCGTCAAAGGCAGTATTAAGAATGCAGCAGTCTGTCATACAGCCCACAAGCACAATGCTGCGAATTCCCAGGTTTCTCAGTAGCAGCTCCAGGTCAGTTGGGAAAAAGGCCGAAAGGCGCTTTTTCGTGGTAACAATGTAGTCCTCGTCGTGCACGTCGATGGAAAACTTGTTCCAACGGGTACCTTCAATGGCGTGCTCGGCAATGTTGGGAATCTCGCCTACCGTAATGGGGAATACCATTCTCCACGCGGAGGGATAGAGCTTTTCGTCTACACCGCCCTTGCGAAGCGTGGATCGCACGTGAATGATGGGCACCCCAAGTTTACGTCCCTCTTCCATAAAGTGATTAATTGGCTCAACCACAGCCTTTCCTCTCAGCGAGGGGCAGGGGCATTCCGGATCTTCCGAAAGGTGGCCCTCATGCATATCGACGGTAATAATCGCGGTGTCCGCACGCTTGAGAAAAATGGGGATCAATTCCTCTGGAACATCCTTTATCACATTGTCAAAATACGCTTTCATGTTTTTCCTCCTTCAATACTTTGTTTAAACGCCCAAATGTTTTTGCGCTTTTTCTTGCAAAAACTGTCTAAACTGACTATACCATATTATAAAACAAATAAAATCGTATGCACCTTACAGAAATAAGGTTAAATTTTTGGCATTTCTGCCCTTACCGGCTGAAACGGTATATTTTCAGGCAATTAAAGAGATGGTTTCGAATTTCAGCCTGTTCCAGCGGCAGGCCCATCAATTCCTTGATTTTATCAATTTGATAGGCAAGGGTATTTCGGTGCAGGTACATGAGTTTTGCCGTTTTGACATAGTTGCAGTTGGTAGACAGGTATGTTTCCAAAGTGGCAAGTAGATTTTTTCCGTATTTTTCATCGTAGTCGATTAGTGGTGCCAGCTGTCCGACAGCATAGCTGCGCACAGCGCCCTGATCGGGTATTTCCATCAGCAGCTGAAGGATGCCCAGCTCCGCAAAGGCAGTCACGCCACATCCACCGCTGAGACTCAGAGCCTTCAGCGCCTCCTGGCAGCTCCTACCGAACTGCTCTGGCTCATTGTAGGCCCTGCCTATACCAAAGGATACCTCCAGCTTGGGATACTGAGCCCGCATATCAGCCTTTAGCCGGAGCAACGCATCCTTTATGTGCTGCTCCCGAACCCCGTCCAGCCGAACCAAAAAAATTAAGTTCTGATTGCGGTTGATATACAGACTCTGGGGAAATACGGTTTTCAATTCCTGAATCAGCAGCCCATTGACCTGGCGTTGAAATGGCAGAGTCCCAACGCCACCCTCAAGGCTCTCCCCGTTCTTCCATTGGCACTGTGCCACAACAACCTTATGCCTTGCAAAAAGACGGTTTTTTTCTAAAAATCCGTGCATTAACTCGGGAGAAACAACGCTATCTCGAAAAAGCAGCGCTTCAAGCAGCTCGTTAATGGAATCCTCCTCATACTGGTTGGAGAGAATCAGACTTGAAATGTCGCGAATTACATTGGCAATTTGTGTTTTCCAAGGTGCGGCAAAAAGCGGAAATTTCAGCTGATTGGCATACACAATGGTCTCTTGAGGGATCTGTGGAATTAGTGAATCGGATAAAAGTATGATTAGGCAGGCGGCATCTCCCTCTGCCGCCTGCCTAATCACATCATTTAAAAATTCAGCTGTATTTTCAAGACCAACTCCGGTCATTAAAATCACGTCGCCACCCACCAGCCACTCGCTAATGCTGGCTGTCTGCGCAATGTTAGGCCAGGATACCCTGCGGTAAACGCCGCTGTTGCCTGCCACCAAAACCGTATTCTGAAAGGAATCAAGCTTCATGAGGTTTTTTACACAAATCATGGGTGCCTACCTCCTATTCATTTTCTCAAAGCCGCCAAAATTTTATCCGGTGTCGCAGGAAGGCTGTGAATTCTCACGCCCACAGCATCGTGGATGGCATTGAGGATGGCAGGAGTCATCGGTACGGTCGCTACCTCTGAAATTCCCTTCGCTCCAAAGGGGCCAATAGGCTCCGGGTCCTCGATGAGGACGATTTCATACTCCGGTGTCTCGCTGGCCGTTGGCAGGCCCAGTTTGCCGTAATGCATCCGGGTCGGCACGCCGTCTTTGGAGGGAAATGCCTCGCCTAGGGCATAGCCGATTCCCATAGAACAGCTGCCCTCAATCTGCCCCTCAATGATGTGGGGGTTAATCGCCCTACCCACGTCGTGAACCGCAATTACCTTAAGTACACGCACCACACCGGTCTCCTTGTCTACCTCCACAAGGGCCGCCTGGGTCGTGTAGGCGTAGGAAGGATAATTGCGGTAGTCATCTCCGGCCGCCTGACGGCCAGCCTCATCCTCCAACTTATAGGTTTTGGGCGCGACAAAATAGTACTCGGCACTGCGGGTTTTACCCAAGTGCCATGGGTCCTTTGCACAGCACTCTTTTAGCCGAGCGGCAGCCTCTACCACGGCTCTGCCAGAATTGAGCGTCTGCCGCTCGCTTACCGCTTGTCCATGACGGAGGGTGCGTGCTGTGTCACTGGAGATTACATCGATCTTTTCCACAGCCCAGCCGGTAGCCTCAGCACAGATTTGCAGCATAGCCGTGCGAAAACCCTGCCCCATATCGATACCAGAAACTCGCATCTCCAGTCGACCGTCCTCCCGAATGGTAAGAATACAGCCGCCGTCGTCCGGAACCCCCTTACCCACGCCTACATTTTTGTACCCGCTGGCCACACCCACACCCAAAACCTTGTTGCCCTGTGGGTAGCGGGGCGCGTATTCCGCGCGGGCTTTCTCTGTCAGACGCTGGCAGACGGAAAGGGTATCCAAAATGCCCACGCTGCTTTTGAGCAACTCGCCTCCCGTAGTTTTCCAGCCCACCCGGAGCGCATTTTTCTTACGCAGCTCAAAGGGATCCATGCCCAAGCGCTCCGCCGCCTCGTCCAGCAGCGTTTCAATGCAGATAGCACCCTGATTAATTCCAAATCCCCGAAACGCGCCGCCCAGTACGTTGTTTGTACGAATCGCCTTACCTTTAATGTTCACGTTGGGGACATGGTAGGGGCCGCTGGCGAAAATGCAGCTTTGCATCAGTACGCCGGTACTCAGATTATCGTAGGGGCCCGCATCGGAATTTAGCTCCGCGTCCAAATAGCAGATGGTTCCGTCACTGCCCAGTCCCACTTCATAGTGGGTTTGGTAGGCGTGCCGCTTGGTTGAGAGGAGCAGGGACTCCCTGCGGTTAAGGGTAATTTTTACCGGCTGGCCCAGTACATAGCAGGCCACAGCCGCCGCGGCCTCTATATGTGCGTCGCACTTGCTGCCGAAGCCGCCGCCCAGAGGCGTACCCACAACCCGCAGATTATCCTCGTCAACAGCTAAAATCGGGGCAAGCATTCTGCGGATTTCAAAGGGAGACTGTGTGGTGGCATAGACGGTCAGCAGCCCACGCTCCATACATGCCATGGCACTTTCCGGCTCCAGGCAGGCATGCTCAATCCGCTCTATCTTGTAAGATCCGGAAACCACCACGTCCGCCTCGTTGCGTGCTGCCGCCATATCTCCCGCCTTTCGGCCGCTCTCAGCCAGAACCGCATTTTTCTTCAAGCCGTCCTCAATGGTGAAAATCCCCTCCGCCGGGGTGTAAGAAACCTCCACCGCGGCTGCTCCACTCCGGGCACACTCCTCCGTTTCGGCCACCACCAGCGCCAGCATATCACCCATGAATTGAAATTCCGACTGGCAAAAAATTTCCTGCTCCCGCAGAAAGGTACCGAGGTGGTTGTCCCCCGGTACATCCTTGCCGGTAAGGATACGGCGAACCCCTGGCATACTTGCCGCCCGCTCCGTGTCCAGCTTTAGGTTGACGCCTCTGGGCGCAGGTGCCCAGACAAATGCGCCAAAAAGCATATTCTCTCGCTTCAAATCATCGCAATAGTCCAATGTACCGCAGGCTTTCGCCGCGCCGTCAATATCCCACAGGGAATTCCCCAGCACGCGGTGTTTGGAGGGTTCCAAGGGTTTCCCGCCCTCGGATACAACAATGGAGTGTTCCAAAAAACGAATCGCGGCCTCGCCGGGGGTCTCTCCCCGCAATCTGGCGGCAGCGAGACTCACTGCCTCGATGATCTTCACATAGCCGGTGCAGCGACAGTAGTTCCGCTCCAGTGCCTTGGCAATTTGCTCCGGTGTTGGGTCGGGGTTTTGATCCAATAGCGCCTTGGTTGCCAGAACCATACCCGGCGTACAAAAGCCACACTGAATGGCTCCCACGTCCAAAAAGGCCTTTTGGATTGGATGCAGCTCCCCTCGGGGTGCTAATCCCTCGATGGTCACAATCGACTTGCCGTCCAGCCGCTTTAGCTTTGTAATGCAAGAACGCACGGGACGGCCGTCAATCAGTACAGTGCAAGCACCGCAGTGTCCTGTCCCGCAGCCGTTCTTCGTGCCATTTAGGCACTGAACGCCGCGCAGATATTGAAGCAGTGTCTCCTCGCCTGTCCCTGTGTAACTAAGTTGCATACCATTGAGCGCAAACCGAATTTCCGTATGCTCCATATACCGCCACCGCCTATTCTCTATTATCTATATTTTCACACCGCATTCCAGGTCCGCGTACATTTTGTTTTATATCATACCATGAAAGAACTTCATGATATAATATGCCCTCGGCGCGTCCCGCGCCGTGGCTAAAATCTTAGCGCATGGGCACAGGGTGCCCACATGCGCATATAATAACTGCTTTGCAGTTATTATATCATTTTTAGCCTATTCCCGTCCTATACACACAACACAAACTTGAACGCAAAACCATGTGCACAATGAACCACTCGAACCGTACCCAAAGAAGTTGACGTGTCCGTTACCAGTCGGGAACAGGGTATTGGCCGATACGGCGGGGATTTGCGCCATGAACCTGAAAAACTCGCTGTAAAACTGGGGATAGTTTGCTACTTTTACCGCTTTTTTGCTTTAATAAAAAAGAAATTTTACTTTCTCCGCTTAAAAGTAGGATTTTTGTTATAAATGAAAGCATAAAACCTCGCAGCCTTGATGCTGCGAGGTTTTATGCTTTTTAAGTAAAAAGAAATTCTTTAGTGACTGTTCTGCGCTTCCAGCTTTTTGGCTTCCCACTCCGCAGCAGTGCCCCATCTCTTGGCAGCCCAAGATGTCATGAGAGGAACCAAAATTACAGTTACGATGACCGCCGCGGCGCACTGAACGGTGGCTGTCTCTACATACGGCGCTAAAGAAGGAGCCGCCAACGCCACTGCCGCAGGCGTTGCAACACAGTTTCCGGCTGCCGTGGCCACAGCAGCACCGGCATAACCAGGACGCTTGAGGATAAACTTGTCGGCCATAATGCAGACGAACCCGGACCATCCAACAGTGATAACGCCCAGCGCAATCCCTGGAATGCCACCCTTAATCAAATTGCTCAGATTAATACCGGTGCCCAGACAGAAGGCAAAGAAGGGAATCAAAACATTTAGACCGGGCTTCAGGAAGTTGGAAATGTCTTTGTCCAGGTTGCCTAAAATTAGGCCCAGTAAAATGGGAGCGATGGCGCAAGCCAGGCTCTGCAAGGGGATATCTGCCATACCGGAAGCGCCCACGGCCACCAAGGTCAGGAAGGGACCGTCGTTGATATTTAAAATAGCCTGGGAGGCCGTATCTGTATCATCGCCGAAGGTTCCCACCAGGGACATGAACAAGCCGCCGTTAGAATTGGTAACTGCGCTGATGATGGCCAGCGTGGAAAGGCCCAGAACACCGGCAGGGCCAAAGATGGCGCCAACACCCCATCCCAGAACTGCACCCGCCAAAAACTTGGCAAGCAGTAAAACGATACCGCGCTTGAGGACCTGACCGCCGTTGCGCAGTTGGATTTGGGCGCCAACGCAGAATAAGAAAGCACCGATTAGGGTATTGGTGCCGGCGCCGGACCACAAGGCTGTGACATAACCACCGGCCTGCAATATCTGCGGAGCCACCGTATTTAAAATAACGCCCAGCAGCAGGGGGATGACCATCATTCCTCCCGGAACCTTTTGAACCGTTTTCAAGATTTTCATTATGTAACCCTCCTAAATCTCTTTACCAAACCATCCCAGTTAATTGTTCTACTCCGGCATATTCCACTTGCTGACAGTCCCAAAGAACGGCACCTGCTTGCGATATCTGTAATCGTCGGCATCGATTTTGGACCAGTCGTGCAAGCCCGCGCCCGCAGCCTTTCCAGTATGCCCCTTCTCCAGGCAGTCCCTGATGTACGGTTGAACATCCATTGCCGCGCAGAGATTGGGATAGACGTTCCCGGCAATGTTTGCCTCCAAACAAAGGCCTACATCATCGAAAAACTCCAGCAAGCCAATGGAGGCATAGCGCATACTCAGACAGTGAAGCGCCGTGTCAATATCGTTGGCAGTGGTAATTCCCTGTTCAATCAGGGAGATCGATTCACGGTACAGCGCCTGATGGAAGCGGTTTACCAGAAACCCTGGCAACGTTTTCTTCAGGGTGACCGGATTGCGGTGAAGTTTTTTTAGAACCGTGTAGGTTCGCTCCAGTGTATCCTCCGAGTTCTTAGGGTGGGTAACCACTTCCACCAGAGGAACCATATGGGCGGGATTCAACGGGTGTACGACCAGTAGGTTCTCCGGTCGGGAGACCGTGGCGGCCAAATCGCTGGAGTTTAGAGAGGATGTGCAGGACGCAATGATCACATTGGGGGCGGCATATGCTTCAATTTCTGCATAGACCTCACTCTTCTGTTTTACATCCTCGGCTACCGCCTCAAAGACAAACGTGCAGCCCTCCATCGCTTTGGGATCATTTGTGATTGTCAGCAGCTTCATTGCCGCTATTTTGTTCTTCTCCGAAGCAAGCCCGTTTGCAATCATATCGTTCCAGTTTTGCTCTATTGCTTGTCGGCAACGCTCCATACCAGATTCGGAACGCCCAATTACAACGCAAGGGATACCATGGCCGGTGACAAGTGTCGCTTCGCCGATTCCGATCGCACCAGCTCCATATGCAGCGATTTTTTCTATCATCGGGTAATCCTCACTTATTCTAATAGACTTTATAACCAACAGATTAAACAGATGCTTTTACTTTATACAATGCAGTGTGGTGGAAAACTTAAAACGGAGAGGTGGTGGACCAAACACACATTGCGCCGCCATATCCATTTGCTTCGGGACGGGTCTGTTTGCCGTTGCAGACATCCAGGAGGTATTCAATGCACTTTTCGCCTAGTTCCTCAGGTGTTACACCATCTGTAATCACAGCGCCGGCATTGATGTCCATATCGCCCTCATCACCACCTACGGCATAATAAGTCTTACTGTTGGAGCAAATTTTGATGACAGGAGCCACCGGATAGCCAAGCGGATTGCCACGGCCGGTGCTGAACATGAATAGCTGTGCGCCACTGGCAAAAATACCTGTAACATTGTCGGTATCGTAACCCGGGCCGTCCATAATGAGTAAGCCCTTGCGGTCACCGACACGCTCTGCATAGTCAATGACATCCATCACTGTGGAGGTTCCACCCTTGTGGACACAGCCAAGGGCCTTCTCCTGAATAGTGGTCAGGCCGCCCACCATATTTCCGCGGGCCAAGGTGCGGGAGGTATTGGATCCCAGCAGGGTGCGGGTTCTCTCTTCCCATTCGTAAATGAGTTTCTTGACACGCTCACCGACTTCGGGGGTAATGGAACGGTTGGCTAAAATTTCCTCTGTCCCGATAAGCTCAGGAATTTCGCTAAGGATCGAGGTTCCACCATTGGAGACAATCCAATCGGACACATAGCCGATGGCGGGGTTAGCGGTAATTCCGGAGAATGCGTCGGAACCGCCGCACTCAGTGGCCAGAATCAGCTTGCTGACCGGAGCCTCCTTGCGCTCCACCTTCGCGGCGTCGGCTACAAACTGCTCGGCTGCTTTTACACAGCTCTCAATGACCTTTAGTCCACCGCCGTCTTCCTGGACAATTGCTGCAAAGACAGGCTTTCCGCCGCTCTCAGTCTCAATGCGTTTGCCGATTTCTTTGGCGTCATCGGTTTCGCAGCCGACACCCACCAAAATCGTGGCAAAAATATTGGGGTTACAGCAAACGCCGACCAGAGTTTCGCGCCAGCGGTCAAACTCGCCGGGCGTGCTGCAGCCATCTGTATGTATCATGGGGATAACACCAGGTACACGAGCAGCAATCTGGTTGACAATTCCGTTGGCACAGCTGCAGTTGCCGACGGCAATGACATAGTTGCGAATGCCAACCCGCCCGTCAGGACGATGATATCCCATAAATGTAGTTGCGTGAGCCATTGTATGCACCTCTTTCAATTCTTACGGGGATTTACTTCATCAGCTTTTCGGAGTCACAATTATGGTCGTGGACATGGCATCCGGCGGAAATGTCGCGTGTTGCATAGCCCATAATCTCGCCGTACTTGACCACATAGTCGCCAGCCTTGATGTCAGCAAGAGCCAGCTTATGAGGTGGCAAAATAGAATCAAGGGCTGTTACAATCAGGCCGTTCCCAAAAGTGACCTCTTCACCGGCGTCCACATCTTGAATCACAACCCCTACGTTGTCCTTTGGGTTCAGACGGATTCCTTTTTTCATACGAACATTCTCCTCGCTAAAATCTAAATTTGCGAAACGCGTGTCCCTCTCCATCGCCGTACGCTCGATGTAGATGAAAAACCTGTACTTGCGTTTAGGGCTCACCTCTGTTAGACTGCTTTCCGTAAGCTTCATAATAAAACACTTTTTTGCATTATTGCTTGGCATCCGACATAATAGTCAATTTTTTTCGGTTGTATTTCCATTTTATCGGCATTTTATATGGTTTCAACTTTTTGCGCCGCTTATAAACGTTTTAAAATGAAACATATTCAAGAAATATGTTTTTAAATTTATATTAATTTTAAAAAATGTTTAAATTTGAAACAATCGGAGGACGCCATGGAACAGCAAACACTCCGCGTTTTGGCGGTTGTGCCATACGAAGGGCTAAAGGCTTTGATGCAAAAGGTGTGCGAGACTGAGTTCCCGCAGATTGAACTAACGGTTTTGGTGGGCAATTGGAAAGACGGCGTTGATCTTGCTCAAAAAAACTTTCACGCAGGATTTGACGTGATTATCTCCCGCGGCGGCACGGCGTTGCTGCTGCGGAAGTGGGCGAAACTTCCAGTAATTGATATTCCTCTGACCGCTTTGGATGTTCTACGTGCGCAGCGTCTGACCGATGGGCTGTCCAACCGCTATGCAATCGTTGGGTTTCCAAATATGGCTCAAAGTGCTATCGCGCTCAATAAAATTTTTAATCAAGATTTGGACATTTACTCATATAGTCTCCCGGAGGATCCGGATAACCCAGAGAAAATGCCCGTAGAGTTGTGCACGCTGCTGGAACAATTGCGCGACAAAGGTTACAGGGCCATACTGGGCGATAAAGCGGCCTCCGATGCGGCGCAAAGACTGGGGCTGAACGCCGTGATGCTCTCCTCCGGCGTGGAGAGCATCAGAGAAGCGTTAAATTCCGCGTTGCAGCTTTGCGGCAGTATGCAGGAATTTAGAGACACAAATCATTTCCTGCGGCAGCTTTTGTGTGAGCAGCCCGGCGAAACCATGGTATTTGAGCAGGATCAGACCCTCTATTTTTCCACATTGAGCATTCAGGATAATGATTCACTCGAAAATATGCTGCGTGCGGAGCTGGTAAACGTTCCGCGCACAGGAAGCTATCGGTTTGCTAAGAATCTGGGCGGGATTCTATATACCATAAAAGCCCAGCCCTTTCAAATTGGCACCTCTCATTACACCGCCTTTTATTTTACCTCCCGCAAAGCACGGCTTCCCAGCCAAACAGGGATTCGTTACTGTAGCATAACCGATTTACAGTCGTACACGCAGGACAGCTTCTATCACATTGTCGAAAACTCCACAGGCCTACGTAAGGCTATTGAGTATGTAAATCTCTCTAATTCTCCCGTCCTGCTGGCCGGGGAGTATGGTCTGGAAATAGAATCCGCCGCCGCTACCATTTGCCTAGGCTCCCGGCTAAAAGCTACACCTGTTGCCTTCATTGACTGTGCTCTGCTCAATAACCACTCTTGGACGTATCTCCTTAACCACCACAGTTCGCCTCTCATGATGACAGACTGGACACTTTACTTTCAAAATTTTGACGCATTGCCGTTTGAAAAGCGTACTCAACTGACTGGTTACATCGCAACTTCCAACCTCTGTGGGCGAGACCATCTTTTGTTCTCCTGCACCTGCCCACATGGCGCCATCAATACCACTGCCGGATATGAGGTAATGGAAAAGCTCTCGGCTCAACTTGTAAATCTGCCTCCACTGCGGGATCTCCACAGGCAAATTCCGCAAATGGCAAATCTCTGCCTAAGTCAACTGAACGCCAACCTGCCTGTGGGAATCTACGGCATGGAGGAAGCTGCCGGTCGCTTACTACAAGATTATGACTGGCCGCATAACCTGGCCCAATTCCGCCGTCTCCTCTCCACACTGGCCCTCACTGCCCAAGATCAGCTGATTCGTGCAGATGCCGTACATCGCCTGCTGGAAGAGGAGCGGCAAAATTCACGCCTTGAAAATACCAATCAGCGAGCGTCTTTGAACTTAAACGGGACATTGGACGAAATGACACAGGAAATCTTGCAACTGGTGCTGGAAGAGACCGGTGGAAACCAAACTGCTGCCGCTAAACGTCTTGGTATAGCACGCACCACACTCTGGCGATTGTTAAAGGCCCGATAGTTTTTATGCGCCAGAATGCAAAAAATCCTGCCTCATAAATTGTTTACTATTGCCGAATATGGTTTGTTAATGCAGAATTATATTGACAATTACACTGTCGGTTACTAAAATCAAATCGAAAAGGGGTTATGACAATTGCCCAATTACTCAAAAAACGGAGTCACAGTTCAGTCTGTCTCCCGTGCGATAGAGATTTTAAACTGTTTTGGGGATGTTGCGGAGCTTGGCATTTCAGAAATTTCCGAATGCATGGGACTCTCTAAAAGCACCATCTACGGCCTGGTAAATACGCTTACCTCCTGCGGTTTTCTGGAGCAATCAGACCAGAACAAAAAATATCGGCTGGGGCTGGGGCTTTTTGAATTTGGCACACTGGTTCAGCGCCGTATGGACATTCGGCGCGAGGCCTGCCCTTTGTGCCAGGTACTTGCAGATAAATATCATACCACCGTGCATTTGGCCGCGTATTCGGAGAATGAAGTTATCTACATAGACAAGGTGGATAACAACAGCTCCGTTATTGTTTACTCCCAGATTGGTAAGCGCGCGCCCATGTACTGTACCGGCGTGGGCAAGGCCATTGCCGCCTTTCTGCCCCCGGAATACCTGGAGCAATATATTTTTTCTAGGCCTCTAAAAAAATTGACCGACAACACCATTACCGAGAAGGACGCACTGCTGGCTGAATTTGAAAAAATACGGCGTAACGGTTACGCCACAGACGACGAGGAAATTGAGCCGGGCTTACAGTGCATTGCAGCCCCCATTTTTAATTACAGCAAAAAGCCCCAAATGGCCCTCAGTGTCTCCTTCCCCTATGGGAGACTGCAAAGCTTAAGCGTACAGGAAATTTCCCAGGACGTCGTTTACTACGCGCGCCTGATTTCACAGCGAATGGGGTACCCCGTGACCGATTGATAGAAAGAAAAAGGAAACCTACCGTTTCCTTTTTACTTTGCCTATTTTTAAGAACAGCGTTCGTTAATACCGAATTTTTGTTTTGGCGTTTTAACTGTGCGAACAAAAATTATTGCTGAGCCAAGCCGGTAGATATCCGGCTCATATAGGGGGGAGAGTTATTATGGGGCTAACTTTTTTGCAGAATACCGAGTTCTGGGTCAACGGAATTACTCTCAACGGCGCCAACCTTACCGATATGGCGACCACTGTGGCAGCAGCTCTATCTCTGCAAGCAAACGAGATACTGGTCGTGGATGTGTGCTCCGACCGCGTTGTTTTTGATGTGTCGGCCACGGACATCCCCATTGAAAAAACACGGGGTAAGGAATCAGCTATTCTGGAGGCTTTATCCGGTGTGGCCGGCGTAGCCTTGCTGGAAAATGCCTGCATTCGCTCCAATGGAATCTTGGGCCGTATCTGCTCCGGAACAGGTAAGGCCGGGCAGAACAATAAGACGCTACTCGATATAACGGCCGAACTAATGGCCAAAAGTTCCAAACGGGCCATCATATTCCCTGCCAGCTTTGATACCAGGCGTAGCCTAATTGAATACACCAGCACCCCCTATCTAAAGCAGCAGTTGGAAACTCGGGGGTACGCCGTAAAAGTGGGTGAATCCCCGGGCAAGAGTCCAAAGGATATTCGCGCCAAGCTGGACGAGGCCGTCTCCCGGGGCTACGGCCTCATTCTCGCCACCGGCGGAAATAGCTCAGGGGGTAAAAACCATACGGTTGAGAGCATTCTCCAGCTGGATCCCGGGGCGGTGATACCCTATATTGCAAAGCTTCGCCAGGATACGGAATGCCAAGAGACTGATCGTGTGCGCATCGGGGTAGGCCGTGGCGGTTCCTGCTTGCTGGTATCCTTACCCAACCGCCAAGATGAGGTGGAGGCCGCGGCCCCCGTTCTGCTGCGTGGCCTGGAGGAGGGTTGGAGCAAGGAACTCCTGGCTGATCGCCTGGCTGAAGCGCTGGCCGAGAAATGACGTGAGCGTCAGCCGTATTTTTACAGTTATCAGACCACATATATAAAAGGAGAATTGCTATGGAAAAAGTTAAGGTAGGTATCATCGGGCCGGGCAACATCGGCACAGACCTGATGTACAAGGTCATGCGGAGCAAAAATTTACAGATGAAAACAATGGCCGGCATTATGGAGTCGGAGGGACTGAAGCGGGCCGCCGGATTGGGCTTTGAAACCTCTATCCGGGGCGTGGACGCCATTGCGGAGGATGCTGAAATCGGCATTGTTTTCGATGCAACCAGTGCTTCCGCCCATGTTAAGCACGCGCCCATTCTTAAAGCGGCAGGAAAAATCGTATTTGATATGACCCCGGCCGCCGTTGGCCCCTTTGTGGTACCCTCTGTCAATATTGACGAGCTTGCCCATGAGGACAATTTTAATCTTGTCACCTGCGGCGGCCAGGCAACCATTCCCATTGCCTACGCCATCAACCGGGTAGCCGACTCGGAATACACAGAAATTGTTGCCTGTATCTCCTCTAAAAGCGCCGGCCCCGGCACCCGCGCTAATATTGACGAGTTTACCCAGACTACTGCCAAGGCCCTGAGAGTCGTAGGTGGAGCCGACCGGAGCAAGGCGATTATCGTACTGAACCCAGCCGATCCCCCGCTGATGATGAGTAATACCATCTACTCCATTGTAAGAAATCCGGACGAAAAAGCCATCGTAGCGTCCGTTAATGAAATGGTGGAGACGGTTCAGACTTATGTGTCCGGCTATTCCCTGCGTGTTCCGCCCATCGTGGACGGCAACAAGGTCACCGTCATTGTTCAGGTCGAAGGCGCCGGCGATTTCCTTCCCAAGTATTCAGGCAACCTGGACATCATCAACGCTTCGGCCATGGCTGCCGCTGATATTGTGGCCGAGCGTATGCTCAGAGGGGAGAAATAAAATCATGGATAAAATGAAAAAAATTAATATTGTTGATACCACCCTGCGGGACGGCAGCCACGCCGTCAGCCATAGCTATACCCCTGAACAGGTCACTGCGGTGGCAGGCGCCCTGGACAACGTGGGGGTGGACATCATCGAACTGTCCCACGGCGACGGCATTGCCGGTTCCTCGCTCAACTACGGCTTTTCCAAGTTCTCTGAACTGGAGCTGCTTAAAGCAGCCAGCAAGGTCGTAAAAAACGCCAAGTTGGGAGTGCTGCTGCTGCCCGGCGTGGGCACCATTGAGGATTTGGAGAAGGCCAAGGACTGTGGCGCCAAGGTGGTGCGTGTGGCCACCCATGTCACCGAGGCAAATATCTCCATTCAGCATCTACAGGCCGCCGCCAAAATGGATTTGATGCCTATTGGTTTCCTGATGATGGCTCACATGGCCTCCCCCGAAAAAATTCTGGAGCAGGCAAAAGTTTTCGTGGACGCAGGTGCCGCTTATGTAAACCTTGCTGACTCTGCCGGTTATTTGGCGCCCGATGAGGTCAAGGCCCGCGTCTCTCTGCTGGCTGAGCATCTGCCCATTCCCGTGGGCTTCCACGCCCACAACAATCTTGGCATGGCCGTAGCCAATGCACTGGCCGCCGTGGAGACTGGGGCAACCTACATTGATGTAACCTGCCGCGGCCTGGGCGCAGGTGCGGGTAATGCTCAAGCTGAAGTAGTAGCCGCCGTTTTAGACCGTCTGGGCTATAATACCGGTTTGAATCTTTATGGATACATGGATGTCTCAGAAAACATTGTTGAACCCCTGATGCATCGTCCACAGACCATTAACAGCGCCTCTCTCATGTTAGGTTACGCCGGCGTGTATTCCAGCTTCCTGCTGCACACTTACCGCGCTGCCGAAAAATTCGGCCTTAATCCCCGAGATATTTTAGTAGAGCTAGGCAAGCGCGGCATGGTTGGCGGCCAGGAGGATATGATCGTGGACGTCGCTTTCGCCCTTTCTAAAAGCAAACAGAGCTAAGCAATACCGGGCAATCAACCCGTAGCGCAGTAAAAAATCGCTTAGATTGTAATCAATGCCATTAAGCTGGATACCGAATGCTCTGGCGGTATCCACGCACGTAGCCTACCCAATGTAATTTGAGCCCGCAAAGCAGAGCTCTGTTTCTTCGCTTACCGCGAAAGTCGAAAAATTGAACAAAAAAGGAGGCGCGGCGCATTAGCGCCCCTCCAATAGGGACGTTTACGAGAATCAAAATTGTTTAGCATCACAACAAAACGATAATCGATGAATTGTAAATGAACTTATTGGAGGGTTTGCTATATGGCAAAGATTGAACTGGAGTATATTGAAATTGACGGATTGCTTTACCCCAATATCGAAACAGGTATGGAGAATATTGACGCAGATTTGGGAAGTACGGTATTCTGTGTCTGCGGTATCTATGTGAGGTCAAGCCGAAAATGTACTGTGAATTGCTTTTGGCCGGCAAGCCGGCCCAGCACTGTGCCAAGGTGGAATAAGCTTCCTTTAAAACGGCAGAAGAAGTCCATACTCAATATCTTCTAGAGCACCCCATATCAGAGGAAGACAGTTTGCTGCACATTTAAATCTCCACGCAGTCGCAGATGGTTGCCGATGAAATTGTAGCCACCAAATTGATTTATGCATAAAACAGAGGAGAACGCCAGACATTTTGCCTGACGTTTTCCTCTGTTTGTAAGCGTCAAACGACCAAAACCCACTGTGCTTTGCTTTGCCAGAACCGAGGCGAACAGAAAATCCGTCCGCCCCGGTTGGCTATTTGCTAAAATAGCGATAGAGGAATGTTGCGACCTGTGCTCTGGTGCAGCCGTCCACAGGGCTGAAGGTCGAGACACTGGTTCCGGAAGTGATACCCTCCTTGACCGCTCAGAGAACCGTGTCGGTGTACTACAATTTTGAAAAGTACGGTGCGGAGCGCATGGATATGACGATGGGAGGTATGGCATGATTATGGAACCCAGTGAACATCTCAACCTCGCACAGTTCTGTGAGGAACATGACATCCAACTCCCGACCGACAATGACGAGCAGGTTGCTGATTGTATCTCTAAAATTGGCATATCTTCTCGCTTTTTGTTATGGCTTATCAATGATATTTTGGATATGAGCCAAATTGAAAGCGGAAAATGCTGCTACATCAAGAAGAATTTTCTTTTACCCATTTATTTTCTAATGTAAATTCCATTTGTTACACTCAGGCAGGTGCAGAGTATATTGACCAAGAGTGTATTTTGACAATGCACTCCATGATTATTACATTGGCGATGCTATAAAGCTGCAATAAATTCTAATTAATAATCTATCTAATGCTGTAAAGTTTACGCCGAAATCCGGTAAAGTGACCTTGCGCGTTCAAAAAGTAGCCACAGCAAAGACTTCCTTCCCTGTCTGTTTGACTCCTTTGCACAAGAAAATTCGGAAGCAAGCATCAAATACGGAGGGTCGCTTATCCTAAGCTTCTTCAAAACAGCACGAGGATAGCGCTCCTCTTTTTTACGCAGTGAGGTAGGCGGCCATATAGTCCATAGAGGATGGGGTCAAAAATACGTTTTATTTCCCGAAAGGTTGCATAGGCACGATGCAGGAAAAAGCTTTTCATCTGCGTTGGAGTTTCATAAGGAAATACTTTAAAAAGAGCTGAGCTAAGATTAATTCGCCGGGTTCGAATGGCCATGGTCAGCACCTCTCTTTTTGCACCCATTATAAAAATTCAGTAAGAATATTATATCAATAAAGCAACAAATCATCGATATTATTTTACTGATTTTTATTGTAAGTGTGGTCAAAACCGAAAACAAAAACCCGCACTCCATTGCATAACAATGGAGTGCGGGTTTTGTGTTATCATTCGAATTCGATGGTTCCCGTGGGCTTAGGCGTGAGGTCGAAGAGAACGCGGTTGACACCCGCCACCTCATGGGTAATGCGGTGGGTGATTTTTTGCAAGAGAGCAAAGGGTACGTCCTCCACGGTAGCGGTCATAGCGTCCACCGTGTTCACCGCGCGGAGAATAACGCTCCACTCGTCGGCACGCTTATTGTCCCGTACACCCACGGACTTAAAGTCGGGCACCACGGTAAAATACTGCCAGACCTTGCCCTCAAGCCCGTTTTGCGCAAATTCCTCCCGGAGAATTGCATCGGACTCTCGGACGGCCTCCAGCCGTTCCCGGGTAATGGCACCCAGGCAGCGCACCCCCAGGCCGGGGCCGGGGAAGGGCTGGCGGTAGACCATGCTGTCAGGCAGGCCAAGGGCCTTACCGCAGGCGCGCACCTCATCCTTAAAGAGCATCTTTAGCGGCTCAACCAGCGCAAAATCCAAGTCCTCGGGCAGGCCGCCCACATTGTGATGGCTCTTGACCGCCTTCACGGTTTTGGTGCCGCTCTCAATAATGTCGGGGTAAATAGTTCCTTGGGCCAGGAAGTCGATGCCGGAGAGTTTGCGGGCCTCCTCCTCGAACACACGGATGAACTCCGCCCCAATAACCTTGCGCTTCTGCTCCGGGTCTGCCACACCGGCCAGTTTCTCCAAAAAGCGGTCTGCCGCATCCACATAGACCAGATTTGCGTCCATCTCGTCCCGGAATACCCGCACCACCTCCTCGGGCTCACCCTTGCGGAGGAGACCGTGGTTAACATGTACGCTGGTAAGCTGCTTTCCAATGGCCTTGATGAGCAGTGCCGCAACAACGGAGGAGTCCACGCCGCCCGAAAGGGCCAGCAGCACCTTTTTATCTCCCACCTGGCGGCGGATGAGCTCCACCTGGTCTGCAATAAAGTTCTCCATGTTCCAGTTGGCCTCAGCCCCGCAGACGGCAAAGACAAAGTCGGAAAGGGCCTTTTTACGGTCGGTCTCGTCCTCGGGCCAGGGCTGATCGCCCTTGTGGTCGGCCAAGAGAACGGGCACCTCATAGTTATAAATTTCCTTGGCAGCGTCGATCTCTACTCCGTCCACCACACGGTTGGGGCCGCCGTTTAGAATAATGCCCTTTACATTGGGCAGGGCGGCAACCTCCGCAGCGGTAATATCGTGGGGATAAATCTCGCTGTACACGCCCAGGGCGCGTATTTCACGGGCAAGGCGGGCGTTTTCCTCGCTGCCCAGGTCCAGTACCAAAATCATATCCTGCTTCATTGCAGAGACCTCCTCTGTTTTGTGTAAAAATATCCTACCATAAATACCGGTATCTTCGCAAGACACAAACACTTATTCCTCGACAATTTCCAGCCCCGCTGTATCGTACATCACCCGGGAATGATTTTCCCGCAGCAGGACACGGGTGATACAGTTTCCGGTGGCAGGGTCAACCCCCTCCCGCCAGACCTGACCAAGACGATAAACGGCATCCCCCGCACGAACAAAGCGCTCATCCCGGGCTTTTACATGGTACTTAAGGGCTTGGGCGCTGTCAGCCCTCAGCTCACCCCGCAGGTACTCGCCGTCTACCCAGGTAAGGAGCTGATAGGTGCGGTCTGTACCGTTGCGGAAACGGTAATCTACGTACTGATACATAATGGAGGTACCTGTGCCGAAGGGCACCTGGCGTCCAAAATCAGGAAAGAGGTCGTAGCCGTCGTGGTGATGGTGCTCGGTGATTTCCAGGTCGCTGTGGAGCACCAGCCAGTGAATCAGGTTTGTAAACTGGCACATTCCTCCACCGATACCGCGATAGGTGGCCCCGTTTCCGATGGTCAGCCCCTCCCGGTAGCCCTGCCGCGCAGTGGGGTTACCCACCAGATGCCAGAAGGAAAAGGTCTCGCCGGGTTGAATGCGAACGCCGCTGACCTTTGGGGCTGCCAGGGCCAGATTAACGGCCTTGTTCTCCTGGAGTGTCATGTCTACCTGACCCAAACTTCGACGGATGAGAGAGCTATGGCGGTAAATGAGAACGGGTAGCGGGTCAGGCACTCGCTGGCAAGCAAAGCGTGCACCGCTCAAATAATCACGCAGTCTGCGTTCCATACGGCATTTGACCACTGACAGCTGATAGGCCCATGGGCCCAGCTGGCAAAACAGTTTCCGTGCCATGGCGGCTTATCCCCCCTCCTTGTCCAATAAAGATGTGCCCACCTTCCGCCTTGGACGGAGGGCAGGCACATAAATGCTTTATCTATTTATCTTTGAGCAGCTTGTTGAGCTCAGACATAAAGGTACTAATATCCTTAAACTGGCGATATACCGAGGCAAAACGGACATAGGACACCTCGTCCACGTCCTTAAGCTTGTCCATCACCAGCTCACCGATGCGGGCGGATGGAATTTCGCGGTCCATCTCATTTTGAAGGGTCTGCTCGATTTCGTCGGCGATTCCGTCCAGTGTGTCAAAGGAGACCGTCCGCTTTTCGCAAGCCCGAATCATACTGTTGAGAAGCTTGCTGCGGTCAAAGCTCTGGCGGCTGGAGTCCTTTTTGATGACCACCATGGGCAGGCTTTCCATGGTTTCATAGGTGGTAAAGCGCTTATGACACTCTAAGCACTCACGACGCCGCCGAATGCTGGCCCCCTCGTCCGAGGGGCGGGAGTCCACGACCTTGCTCTCCAAATTGGAACAGAAGGGGCACTTCATCGCCGATTCCTCCTAGATAAATTCTAAATATACGCAACCAGTGGACATATTGTACCACAGAAACCCTTAATGTGGTATCCCTTTTTTGAAAATCTTATCCCTTATTCTCTTTAAAATTTTGTATAAAGCCCGCGCCAAGCTGGGCAAAATAAAAATAGTGAAAGCGAGGTGAGCTTTGTGCAGAATAAAAACGACTCCCAGAACTGCAAAAACCAGCATAACCAGTCCGCCCAGAATAAGACCAAAACCAGCGGCGCCGAGAACAAGAAGAAGGGTCAGGCTCAGAACAAGAGCGGCAACCAGGAGCAGTTCTAAGACGTCTCTCCCGCAAGAAAAAACCGGGGTCAATGACCCCGGCTTTTTCTATCTTTTAATTCCTGGATATTTTTATCTCAAATATGCTTGACAAAATTTTTAATTTTGGTATAATAAGCCCTGCGCTTGTAAAAAAGCAGACAAAATAGCGGGATTGTGTAAGGGTAGCACGACAGACTCTGACT
>CAZDDZ010000030.1:0-24235 GCA_964504285.1 uncultured Pseudoflavonifractor sp. | reverse complement strand
CGGTAGTTCTCCAGAATCTCCCCGCCGTCCTGAAACTGTGTCACCTTCAGCTCCAAACCGCGCTCAGACCCGAAGCGGCTGATAAAGTCTGTCATTTGGGCTCGGTAGCCCTCGTCGTCCTCGACAACCGCAATATTTAACATTAATACTCCTCCTTTCTATCGTCCGGCGGCCGCAAACTGCTTGGGGCTGACGCCGTACTCCGCCTTAAAGGTGCGGTAGAAGTTGGCGTAGTCCTTAAACCCGCAGTTGCGGTACACATCGGTGGGGGGGACGCCCCCGGAGAGCATCTGCTTGGCAATAATAAGCCGCTTGAGGATAATGTAGCGGTACACACTTGTGCCCACCAGTCGGTTAAATTCATGGGACATGTGGTACTTGCTGACAAAAAAACGTGCGGCCAATGCGTCCAGAGACAGCTCGTCCCCATAATGCTGATTGATATAATCCAGCACCCGGGCCATCAAGGGGGCGGAGCGATCCACCGTCTCGTACTTGGGCTGACACTCCAGCGCCAGACGGTTGAGCTCTACCAGAAATTGCAGCAGAATGCCGGTGGCCGCCACATTTCCCGCATAAGCGCCGCCATAGGATTCCCGCACCAGCGAGCCCAGCGTGGCCAGCACGTTGGCCCGTTGAGGCGGCGTGAGCCGGAGCAAATTGGTGTGGGTAGGCAGGCTCATATCAAAGCAGCGGGTCAAGCTGGCGTCCTGGGTGGAAAAGCTGCTGAGAAAGGCGGGATTGAGCCAAAGCACGATGCGCTCGTAGGGCTCCCGTTCGGAATTGATACGAGGTTGGTGGAGTTCCAGCGGGCTGATGAGCAGCAGATCGCCCGGCTCCAGACGATAATTGCGCCCCTCCACGCTGTACTCCACATTACCGCCCAGAAAGAAGTAAACCTCATAGAAGTCGTGATGGTGAACCGCCACACTGTCCAGGCTGGCGTCCCGGTAGTGAAATATCTCATAGCTCTGGACCGCCATCTCTTGACGTGGGTCAAAAGCCTGTGCCTTTTCTCGCATATCCTCACCTCTTGGCAGTATCATACCGCAACTTTTACAATGTGTAAAGCAATAACTGCAATTGTCATTGTAATATGTAACGTATATAGTGGTATCACACTTAAAATATCGGAGGCTAATTCCATGAAGCCCTTTATGGACACGGATTTTCTGCTCTCTACCCCCACGGCGCGTACGCTCTACCACGACTACGCCGAGGCTATGCCCATTGTGGACTACCACTGCCATGTGGACCCCAGGGAGATTTTTGAGAACCGCCGGTTTGAGAACATCTACGAAACCTGGCTGGAGGGCGACCACTACAAGTGGCGGCTCATGCGCTCTAACGGCGTGGACGAGCGCTATATCACCGGGAACGCCTCCCAGCGGGAGAAGTTCCAGAAATTTGCCGAGGCACTGCCCCGGGCCATTGGTAACCCCATGTACCACTGGTGCCATCTGGAGTTAAAGAAGTACTTTGGCTACGAGGGGGTACTCAATGGCGACACGGCCCAGGAGGTCTGGTCGCTGAGCCAGCAGAGGCTGGCCCAGCAGGGCATGAGCGTCCGCGGACTGATTGAGCAGAGCAATGTGGCCTTCATCGGCACCACTGACGACCCCACCTCCACACTGGAGTGGCACAAAAAGCTTGCCGCCGACCCCACGTTTAAAACCGTGGTGGCCCCCTCCTTCCGGCCCGACAAGGCCCTAAATATTGAAAAGGCCGGCTGGAAGGGCTTTATCGATGAGCTGGCCCGGGTGTCCGGTGTGACCATTACCTCGCTGGCCGACCTGGAGCAAGCGCTTTTACAGCGAATGGACGAATTTTCCTCCGTGGGCTGCCGGGCCAGCGACCATGGTCTGGACTATATCCCCTACCGCCGTGCCGACCGTGCCGAGGTAGATGCCATCTTAAAAAACTGTCTCTCCGGCGGCAGCGTCACCACTGCGCAGGCCGAAAGCTTTAAGACCGCCCTCCTTCTGTTCTGCGCCAAGCAGTATGCAGCACGGGACTGGGCCATGCAGCTTCACTATAACTGCATGCGCAACCCCAATTCTGCCATGTTTGAGCAGCTCGGCCCCGACAGCGGCTTTGACAGCATGAACCATGCAAATTGTGCCGGGGCTCTCTACGCCCTGCTGGATGAGCTATACAAAATCGATGCGCTTCCGCGCACGATTCTGTATAGCCTGAATCCCGGTGAAAATGAGCTGCTGGACACGGTCATTGGCGCTTTTCAGGGCACTGAGGTACCCGGTAAAATACAGCACGGCAGCGGTTGGTGGTTTAACGACACCAAAAGCGGCATGATTGCCCAGATAACCAGTCTGGCAAACCTAAGCATTTTGGGTAATTTTGTGGGTATGCTCACCGACTCCCGCAGCTTTTTGAGCTACACTCGCCACGCTTACTTTCGCCGCATTCTCTGCCAGCTCATTGGCATCTGGGTGGAAAGCGGCGAGTACCCCAATGACCCGGAGACCTTGGGTGGCCTGATCCGGGATATTTGCTACAACAATGCCGCGCGCTACTTTAGATTGGAGGACAAATCATGAATATGAAGCTCTCTTTCCGCTGGTACGGCGAAACCGACCCCATTTCCCTGGAGTACATTAGCCAGATTCCCGGCATGAGGAGTATCGTCTCCGCCGTTTACGACGTAAAGCCCGGCGAGGTGTGGCCCGAGGAAAGTCTGGCTAAAATGAAAGACCAGTGCGACCACCACGGTCTCCTGTTCGACGTGGTGGAGTCCATCCCCGTCCACGAGGACATCAAGCTGGGGCGTGGCGATGTGGAGCACCTGCTGGACGTGTACTGCGAAAACATTCGCCGCTGCGCTAAGCACGGCGTGAAATGCGTCACCTATAACTTTATGCCGGTCTTTGACTGGACCCGCACACAGCTGGATAAAAAAGCCCCCGACGGCTCCACCAGCCTGGTGATGTACTGGGATCAGATGAAGGGTCTGGACCCCTTGAAGGACGACATTCACCTGCCCGGCTGGGACTCCAGCTACACCCAGGAGGAAGTCCGCGAGCTCATCACCGCCTACGCCGATTTAGGCGAGGACGGTCTGTGGGGAAATATAGAGCGCTTTTTAAAGAAGGTCATTCCTGTGGCCGAGGAGTGCGGCGTGGTCATGGCCATCCACCCCGACGATCCCCCCTATCCCATTTTCGGGCTTCCCCGTATCATTACCTGCGAGGCCAACCTGGATCGCTTTCTCTCTCTCTATGACAGCCCCGCCAACGCCCTGTGCCTGTGCGTGGGCAGTCTCGGCTGTGCCAAATCAAACGATGTGGTTAAGATGGTGCGTAAGTATTCTTCCATGAATCGTATCGGCTTTATGCACATGCGCAATGTGAAGATTATGGACGACGGCTCCTTCGAGGAGCGGGCCCACCTCTCCTCCTGCGGTAGTCTGGACATGTACCAGATTGTTAAGGCCCTGACCGAGACGGGATTCCAGGGCTATGTCCGCCCCGACCACGGACGCATGATTTGGGGAGAGACCGGCAAGCCCGGTTACGGCCTGTACGACCGCGCACTGGGTGCGGCTTATTTAAACGGCCTCTTTGAGGCCTGTGAAAAGGAGTATTCAAAATGAACCAAAATGTACTTAACACCGATTTAACCGGCAAGGTTGCCGTTGTTACCGGCGCAGGCGGCGTGCTCTGCTCCGCTTTTGCCAAGACCCTGGCCCGCGCGGGTGCCAAAGTAGCCCTTTTGGACTTAAATCCGGAGAACGCCCAGAAGTACGCCGATGAAATTGTGGCTGAGGGCGGCGTTGCTAAGGGCTACCGGTGCAACGTGCTGGAAAAGGACTCCTGCTATGCGGCAGCTGACGCCGTTTTGTCCGATTTGGGAAAGTGCGATATTCTCATTAACGGTGCAGGCGGCAATAACCCCAAGGCTACCACCGACAAGGAGTATTTTGAGGTAGGAGATATCGATGCCGACACCAAGAGCTTCTTTGACCTGGATGCCGACGGCGTTGGCTTTGTCTTTAACCTGAATTTTCTGGGCACCCTCCTCCCCACCCAGGCCTTTGCCCGTCAGATGGTAGGTCGAGAGGGCTGCAATATCCTCAACATTTCCTCTATGAATGCCTTTTGTCCCCTCACCAAGATTCCCGCTTACTCCGGAGCCAAGGCCGCTATTTCCAACTTTACCCAGTGGCTGGCTGTCCACTTTTCCCGCGTGGGCATCCGTGTCAACGCCATTGCCCCCGGCTTCTTCTCCACCAAGCAGAACGCCGCCCTTCTTTTTAACGAGGACGGCACTCCCACTGCCCGCACGGGCAAAATTCTGGCCGCTACTCCCATGGGCCGCTTTGGAGAGCGTGAGGAACTGGACGGCGCGGTTCTCTTTCTCCTTAACAACGCAGCCGCCAGCTTTATCACCGGGGTAGTTCTCCCCATTGACGGCGGCTTCTCCTCTTACTCCGGCGTATAAGAATGCAAGTGAGGATAACTATCATGAACAATGTACTGCAACGTGTATACGAAATCGGCGTTATTCCGGTAATTGCACTGGATGACGCGGCCAAAGCGGTTCCTCTTGCCAACGCTCTCGTAGCGGGCGGAATTCCCGCCGCAGAGGTTACCTTCCGCACGGCGGCAGGTGAGGAGGCAATTCGCCAAATGGCGCAAAACTGCCCCGATGTGCTGGTTGGCGCAGGCACCATTCTCAACGAGGAGCAGTGCGACCGGGCCATTGCAGCGGGGGCCAAGTTTATTGTCTCTCCCGGCTATAATGATGCTCTGGTGGCACATTGTCAGGCCAAGAACATTCCCGTCCTCCCCGGCTGCGTTAACGCCTCGGACATGACAAGAGCTGTAAACGCCGGTCTTGAGGTGGTCAAGTTCTTCCCCGCCGAGCAGTCGGGCGGTGTGGACCTTTTAAAGGCGCTGTCTCCCGTTTTTCCCACCCTTAAATTTATGCCTACCGGGGGCGTGAACACCAAAAATCTGATGAACTACCTGGGCTTTGATAAGATTGTTGCCTGCGGCGGCACCTGGATGGTTAAGAAGGATCTCATTGAGGGCGAGTGCTGGGATGAGATCACTGCCATCTGCAAGGATGCCGTAAAGATGATGCTGGGCTTTGACCTGCGCCATGTGGGAATAAACTGTGCAGACGATGCCCAGGCCCAGCATACCGCCGCCACCCTCTGCGCCCTGTTCGGATTCGAGTGCAAGGACGGTGCCGGTTCCATCTTCTGCTCTTCCGCTGTGGAGTGCATGAAGGGCCCCTATCTTGGTACACACGGACACATTGCCATTGGCACCAGCAGCTTGGATCGCGCGGAGACTCACCTCAAGAGCCGTGGCATAGCTTTTCGGGAGGATTCCCGCAAGACCGACAGTAAGGGCCGCACCAAGGCTATCTACCTGGCGGACGAATTTGCCGGCTTCGCTATCCATTTGGTACAAAAATAAGGAGAGTGCACCATGTCTAAACGAGTTGTTACCTTTGGTGAAATTATGCTGCGTCTGGCCCCCAACGGATATTATCGCTTCTTTCAGAACGACCAGCTTCAGGCCACCTTCGGCGGCGGCGAGGCCAATGTGGCTGTCTCCCTGGCTAATTACGGCATGGACGCCGCCTTTGTTTCCAAGGTGCCTGCCCACGCCATCGGCCAGGGGGCTGTAAATTCCTTGCGTGGTATGGGTGTGGACACTAAGTTTATAGCCCGTGGCGGCGAGCGTCTGGGAATTTATTTCCTGGAAAAGGGCGCCTCCCAGCGGGGCAGTGTCTGCATTTACGACCGGGCCCACTCCGCTATTCAGGAGGCAAAATCCTCCGACTTCGATTGGGACGCTATTTTTGAGGGTGCCGACTGGTTCCACTTTACCGGTATTACCCCCGCGCTGGGGTCTAATCTGGTAGACATTTGCGAGGAGGCCTGCAAGGCCGCCAAGGTAAAAGGCGTTACCGTTTCCTGCGACCTTAACTACCGGGGCAAACTTTGGACAAGGGATGAGGCCCGGGCTGCCATGACCCGCCTGTGTAAGTATGTAGATGTGTGTATCTCCAACGAGGAGGACGCCAAGGACGTGTTTGGCATCGAGGCCGAGAACACCGATATCTACGGCGGCAAGCTGGACCATAACGCCTACAAAAGCGTGGCAAAGCAGCTGATGGACAAATTTGGCTTCCAAAAGGTGGCCATTACCCTGCGCACCAGTATTTCCGCCAGCGACAACGACTGGGCGGGAATGCTTTACGACGGGACAGACTACCACTTCTCCAAGGAGTACCACCTGCGTATCGTGGACCGGGTGGGCGGCGGCGACAGCTTTGGCGGCGGTCTCATCTACGCCCTGCTCAGCGGGAAGGACAGTCAGTCAGCCATTGAGTTCGCCGTGGCGGACTCCGACCTCAAGCACTCCATCGAGGGAGACTACCACCGCGTCAGCGTCTCAGATGTGGAGAAGCTGGCCGGCGGCGATGCCTCGGGAAGAGTCCAGAGATAAGATTTTACAAAGAAAGCACTGCCGTATCCCAAGGGATACGGCAGTGCTCAGGCTGTCGACAAAGTCGCCAACCTGAAGCCGTTTTCGGCAAAATTCCGAAAACGGTCGCCTGCGGGCGGATTCCTGCACGTGAAAGCAGGGGCTTTGCCCCCTTTCACACTATCCCCCCGCTCGAACCCCTCAGCCTTTTGACATCTCATTTCAAAATTGCAGTTTTTTGACAATAAAGCACTGCCGTATCCCTTGGGATACGGCAGTGCTTTATTGTTACTAAGCTGCCCGGCGCATCTGATAAGAACTAAAAAAGTTGCGGCACTCCTTGGGTAGGACGTTGTCGACAGCCTGTTTTATTTCCCTTACTCCTTTTCCTTCGCCCGCTCCAGGGCGGCGGCAATAGGGCGGGATTTTTCCCGGCGGTTATTTTGGGTCAGAATGTCCGCGATTTGCCCCCCCGCCTGCATCAGCTCATTGTAAAAGCTTTGGGCAGAGATGCGCAGCGCTCCGTGGCCGAGAATGATGACCTGCTCCAGCGCGTCGGAGGTTGCCACCCGCACCCGGTGCTCCTTCCCCAGCGCGTAAGTTGTTTTTTCAATATAGGCGTCTGCCGTTTCGGCCTCCTTGGTGTAGACCACATGAATGCCGTGGTACTGCTCCACCGAGCCTATGCCGCCCTTTACCTTATAGGCATCAAACACCAAGATAATCTCACCTTTTCGAAAGCCATGGTAGTTGGCCAGCAGCTCGGTCAGCTTTTGGCGGGCGGCGTCCAGGCTGTCCCGCGCCAGCTCCTTAAGCTCGTCCCAGGCGAAGATGATATTGTACCCGTCCACCAGCAGATATTCTGTCCCCGTAAAGCGCGGCCCCACAGGCCGCCTGACCGTATCCTGTTCCTTCTCCGTACGCGGGCTGGGCGTGGGGCGAAAATCCCGGCGCTTTGCGGCGCCGTAGGTTCGCTCATAAATGGCCTGAAGCTCCTTGTCCTCCGCTGCCATACCCGCGTAAGAGGTGCTGGGCCGGCATGGCGCTTGTCGCTCCTCGGTGTGCGGCTCCGGCTCCTCCTGCCGAATGGGGCTGTCCACGTGCATGTACTCCCGCACTTTGTCCCACTTGACGGCAAAGCCTGCGCCGTGGGCGCAGAAAATGGAGTCTGGGGTATTTTCCAAATCCCGCTGCGGGTCGTACCCCACCGCCGCAACCGCCTCGTCCTGCCGGTGGCAGGGCTCATAGCCCTTAAACGTGCAGGAAAGCCGCCCCCGTCCGCGGGTGTAGGACGTAACTTCCGACCCGTAGGAGCGCATGGCTGCCACCGGGGCAGAGCCAATCAAAAGGGTGTTTTCCCCCACAGTCTCGGGCGTGGCGCATTGGCCGCCCATACGCTGCACATCGGTCATAGCCCGACCCACGCACGCCTGCGGAATCTCCAGCCGGAACGCATACCAGGGCTCCAGCAGAATGCTTTCCGCTTCCATCAGTCCCTGGCGCACCGCCCGGTAGGTGGCCTGACGGAAATCGCCGCCCTCGGTGTGCTTGAGGTGTCCCCGTCCGGCCACTAGGGTAATCTTCATGTCGGTAATGGGAGCACCGGTGAGCACCCCCAGGTGAGTCTTTTCCTCCAAATGGGATAAAATTAGGCGCTGCCAGGTAAAGTCCAGCTCGTCCCCGCTGCACAGGGCGGAAAACCGCAGTCCGCTGCCCCGCTCACCCGGCTCCAGCAGGAGGTGCACCTCGGCATAGTGCCGCAGGGGCTCGTAGTGCCCTACCCCCTCCACAGGTGCGGCGATGGTCTCCCGGTAGACAATGGAGCCGGAGCCAAAATCCACCGACAGGTCAAACCGCTGTGCAATCAGCCGTTTGAGTACCTCAAGCTGCACCTCACCCATCAGCTGAATGTGGATTTCCCGTAGCTGCTCATTCCAGACTATGTGAAGCTGCGGGTCCTCCTCCTCCAACTGGCTTAATTTAAGCAGTGCGCTGTGGGCATCGCAGCCCTCAGGCAGCAGCACCCGATAGGTAAGCACCGGTTGAAGCACGGGGGGCTGCGCCACGGTTTCGGCCCCCAGCCCCTCGCCGGGATAGGTACTGCTCAATCCGGTAACGGCGCAGACCGTGCCCGCCTCCACCTCGTCCGCTGTACGAAATTTGGCCCCAGAGTAAAGACGCAGCTGATCGGCTTTTTCTTCCCAGTCCGCCCCCTTCAAAAGGCTTTTTACCTTTAGACTGCCGCCTGTTACCTTTAGATAGGTCAGCCGCACTCCCTGAGGGTCCCGTGCAATTTTATAGACACGGGCCCCAAATTCCGCGGGCCACCGGGGTATAGGCGCGTACCGCTCCAGTCCGTCCAGCAGCCGGTCCACCCCCTCCAGCTTGAGCGCGGAGCCAAAAAAGCAGGGAAAGAGTTTTCTCTCTCCGATAAGGGCAGTTATCTCTTCATCCTCTATCTGGCCCCGGTTTAAAAACTGCTCCAAGGCATTCTCCCCGCACATGGCTACCTGCTCAAAAAGGTCGTCACGCCGGTTGCCAAAGTCCACGCAGCCGTCATCCAGGCGTGCCTTTAGCTGGGCCAGCAACAGCTCACGGTCGGCACCCGCCAAGTCCATTTTATTGATAAACAAGAACGTGGGAACTCTGTACCGCCGCAATAGCCGCCACAGGGTCTCGGTATGGCCCTGCACCCCGTCGGAGCCGGAAATCACCAGTATGGCACAGTCCAGCACCCCCAGGGTTCGCTCCATCTCGGTTGAAAAGTCCACATGCCCCGGCGTGTCCAGCAGGGTAAGCTCCACCGTCTCCAGCGGCAGCACCGCCTGCTTGGAGAAGATGGTGATGCCCCGCTCCCGCTCCAGGCTCTCGGTGTCCAAAAAGGAATCGGCGTGATCCACCCGTCCCAGCCTTTTCAGTGTTCCCCCGCGGTATAGAAGTCCCTCGGACAGGGTGGTTTTTCCCGCGTCCACATGGGCCAGTATTCCAATCACCAGTTTTTTCATAAGCACTTCCTCATGCTAAGTTTCCCTATTACTATACCAGTTTGAGCCGCTCTGCGCAACCAAGACAAAGTGCAAGGTCTTTCACCGAAATCAGCGAAAACCCTTGCACTTGTGCAAATTAAAACGGTGTGGATGCGTTAATTTTACTAGGTTTCTGATTTGTTCAGTAGGCATTATAATAGGCTTATGCATGGAAGGCTGACCGTAAAGGTCGTGCCTTGACCCAGCTCAGACCGCACCGAGATACTGCCGCCCAGCTCCTCTACTGTAAGCCTGGCAATGTAGAGTCCAAGACCGCTGCCCTCGTTTTTATGCTCCCGTACCGAGTAAAAGCGGTCAAAGATATAGGGCAGGTGCTCGGGTGCTATCCCGCTGCCGGTATCGGTCACCTGAATCACCACCGCATCTTTCTCCAGGCTGGGGGTAATCGTGATGGCACCGTCCTCCGGGGTAAAGGCAAGGGCATTATAGATCAGGTTTTCAAAGAGAAGCAGCAGCCGTTTGCGCTGCACCGTCACACAGGCAGGGACACCTAGCCGCTTAACAACCAGGTGAACCCCTGATATGCAGGTCTCCGGCTCATTGTCGGACTGCACCTGACGCAGCAGATCGTCTACCGCAATCACTTCCGACGGCTCGGTAAGCTTGTCAAATGCATTAAGCCCGGATAGGGCCTCCATCCGTCGCTGGAGCTCGGCATTTTCACTGCTGATCTGGGTAAGATGCTCCCGCAGTTCGTCATCCAGGTAGAGATTTTCCTGTAAAATCAGGCTGATGAAGCCATGAATGGCGGCCACAGGCGCCTTGAGATTATGGGCCATGTCGGAGAAAAAGGACTTGCGCTCCCGCAGGACAGCATGAAGCTCTGCCGTGCGCTGCTGCACCAAATCCTCCAGATGCTCGGTAAGTTGCTCGTTACGCACACGCAGGGTGCGGACGTGCCGGAGAATCATGGCCCAAAACACCAGCACCAGTAAAAAACCCGCGTACTCGGTTTGCCAGCCGGTGTAAATAGGCTCAAAGTGGTTGTTGTCTACCAAGTTTACCAGCTGCGCCGCACCCAAAACGCCGCCCGCCGCCAGCAAGAACCCACCGGACGGCCGCTTTTCCCGAAGCCCCCACACAGCGCACAGCAGAAGATAGAGCCAGCACAGCAGCCTAGACAGGTCAATTAGCTTGCCGTAAACGGAGACAGCGGCGGGCATAGCCGGAATGAGAAGTGCGACGCAGAAAAAGCAACCCGCGCAGGCCGCCAACGCCAGTGGCCGCAGCCCCCACCGAAACCACTTTCGCTGTGTCAGCCCCGCCTCCCATGTGCAGAGCATGATAGTCTCATAGAGTACCAGCAGCCACGAGGCATCCTCCACCGCGTACCAAACAGGGCTGTTTAAACCAATTTGCCGCAGGAAGGGATACGCACAGTGCAGAGCGAAAAAGAGGCACAAAAGTCCGAAGTGAAAAAACACCGGATCACCGCTCCCACGCTTCCACCCCACGGCCACGAACAAACACAGCGCCATAGAAAAGGCGCAGAGAACGCCGTAAAAGAGGTTTTGTGTCAGGGACATGGTTCCGATGACGGCAGGGGTGCCCAGCGCAGGCGGGTAGTAAAGGCCGCTGTAATAATGCGTGTGATTTTCCGTAGATAAAATAAGCGCCGTTTCTCCATCCAAATGCAAAATAACACTTGGCCCGTCCCCGGTCTGGGCAACCAGCACACCGTTTGCCCAAAGAGTGTAGTCGCTAAAAATCTCCGGCAGTGTGAGTAGCAGGGCCCGGGGTGCTCCGTCATAGCGCAAGGTCAGCCGATATGTGGCACTTCCAAAGGGAGAGTGCCCCGAGAGCAGATAGGAAAAGTTGGAGTATTGCCCAATAAAGGTCTCTCTGTGGGGCGGCACCCGACCGGCGGCAAAGTCTGCCGGAGTCAGGCGTACATCCGGGTAGAGCTCCCAGCCGTCAATGAGAAACAAGGGGCGGCCTAAATCCGCCTCGGAAAACGAAAAAATACCGGCTTTCCCGTAGGCCGGAACCATGGTATACTTATTGTCAAATTGATAGAGAAATTGAAACAGGCAGAACGTGAGCAGGAACAGCGCCGCACTAGGCACAATTGCACACAATAAGATATTCTTTTTCAATGCCTCGCCTCCTGTCTGAAGAAAGGATATGGGATGAAACAACGACATCTGGTGCAAAAGTGTGCCGCCCTGCTGCTGGCTGCACTTGTGCTGCTGAGCACCACAGCACTGGCCTATCCGTTTCCAACCCCGGAACCAATCTCCACGGTAGAGGAATTACGGAACTGGTACGGCAATGGCGGCAGCTGTACACTGACGGCAGAACTGCTTGTTTCCGATACCCTTCGCCTTGATGCGGAAAAAGGCGGTGACATCGGCGGTGAGAATTTTGGCATCCGTGTTTCCACAGGCGGACACCTAATTG
Organism: uncultured Pseudoflavonifractor sp.; assembly: GCA_964504285.1. Classification (GTDB taxonomy): domain Bacteria; phylum Bacillota; class Clostridia; order Oscillospirales; family Oscillospiraceae; genus Pseudoflavonifractor. Next base: position 12,327 of record CAZDDZ010000030.1, on the reverse strand, counting down.
TGGATACTGTAAACACCTCGATTTTCGGCGTCCACGCGGATGAAACCCCGCTTATTTATGTGGAGGCAGGCGGAAGTCTTACTCTGACGCAGGGTCAATTGTTTGGTCTTTGGGGCAGCACTACGGCCAAAACCATTGTGCTGGAACCGGGTGCAACTCTTACCTGGGGCACCGCCTTCCATGTAGAAGGCGGTGTTTGGATTGGCGACCAGCTTCAGCCGAAGCCGGGATCACCCCCCGAGCCTACGCCTGAGCCTGAACCTGAGCCTGAGCCTGAGCCTGAACCCGACCCCGAGCCTACGCCTGAGCCTGAACCCGAACCTGAACCTGAGCCCGATTCTGATCCCATCTACATTAGCACAGTGGAGGAGCTGCTGGATTGGTATGCCCTCCCGCCCCAAGCGGGTAAAACCAGCCGCTGTGAATTAGAATGCAATTTAATCATTACAACGCCCATAACGTTGGGCGCACAGGTAGAGACAGACACCCGGTCCGGAGTGGACGCCCCAGCCGGAAAGGCCGTACTGGATATAGGCTGGCATCAAATTACCATCGGGGCAGGCGGCAGTCTCACGGTGGACAACCCTAATTTAAAAATCGCAGGGGGCTACCGTATGCTCCAGGTGCAGTACGGCGGAGAATTGACGCTGGAGCAGGGCAGAATTACCGCCACAGACAGCACGGAAGGCCGTCAAACCCAGGTGCTTTTGGTATCTCCCGGCGGCTCCCTGACACAAGCGGAGACATTTCAAGTTGTTGGCAAGGTGGTTGACCAAAGCGGGAAAACGCCTGTTCCGCCGAATATTTCCAACCTCTGGTGCGAGGAAGACCCGTCTAACACCGGAATTTCCCTTCCAGTGGGCTGCGATCTGGCAAAGGAGCTTCCGAAAATAGCTAAAGCGCAGGCCATTCTCCCGGACCGTACCGGTCAGATTTTCCTGCCTGTCCCAGTGTGGGACACGACGGGTGCAGACAGCACCACAGCGGGGCTCTGCACCGTAACTGGGACCATTCCGGCCTCAGAGCTTGCTCGCTTGAATCTGGCAAACCCAACCGGGCGCAACATTTTGCTGGAAATTACGTTTTATTATGACCGCCCCATCACTGACTTGGCAGGCCGAATTTTTGATCCGGGCAGCAGCACCGAGATGACTGTGGAGCTGCAAATGCCCCGCCTGCCGAAAGAAGCCACTGCCTTGTATATTGAACGCCAGCTGGCAGACGGCAGCTGGGTGCGGCTGGTTCACCCTCTAAAGGTGGACATGCCTGACAGCGAAAATTTTCTTACCGAACTACATCCAAACGCCGGGCACCACTATGTAGCTTTTCGCCTGCCCATCTACTACGGTTTAACCCGGCTGCGGGTAGAGATTGTAGGCTCTGGTCTGGCAGGCGTTTCAAACATAATCGAACTTTCCCCACCCAACGCCTCATTGCCCCCTGACACCAGTAATGATAACAACTGGGACGATGGTAGCGGAGAAGGCAATCGCGGTGGCGGCGGACAGGGTGAGAGCGACCGGGATAAGCCCGTTGTGTCGCCGGAACCGCCGCCGGAACCTATGCTGATACCAACGCCTACCCTTACGCCTACTCCAGTCCCCACGCCTACCTCCACGCCGGAGCCAATTCAAACCGATGAAGGAGAGGCAACGTTGCTTTCAAGTTTAACCTCGGTGGGTGCGCCCCCGCCCATGGGTAGTACGGCTGAACCCACCACACCGCCCAAAACACCTGCTCCGGCACCCAGCACTCCACCTGCCTCAACGCCTAATCCGGAAACTACCCGTCAGGAGGAGATCCAACCTCGCACACCGTCAGAGGACACGCCCGCCACACCAGCCACTCAGGAACCTCAGCCAATTAAGCCAACAGTCAGCCGGGGCGTAGCGTCCACTTCAGCCGCCACCATTTTGACAGTCGGCGGCTTGGGTACAGTAATCTATCTCCTTCGCAAGAGGAAGCCTTAACGGGCTTCCTCTTTTTTTGCGTCCGGACGAAATTGGTAGCCCCGCTTCCATACCGTGCCGATAAAATCCCGGTTTGGCATGGCCTCCTCCAGCTTGTGACGCAGACGAGCCACATGCACCTTTACTGTTTGGGCGTTGGTGAGGTCAGGGAGCTTCCACACCGCCCGATAAATTTCCTCCTGTGAAAAGAGTCGTTCCGGATTTTGTGCCAAAAGCAGTAAAATGTCAAATTCATAGGCCGTCAGCGGCAGTGCTCCGTTCCCCGTCTTTGCCAAGCGGGAACCAACATCCAGCGTTAGCGGCGGAAACTCCAGAAGCGTCTGGCGCAGAGCGCCGGCCCGGCTTTGGGCAATGCGGGCGCGCACGCGCATCTCCAGCTCCTTGAGGTCGAAGGGCTTGGTCATAAAGTCATCTCCGCCGATGGAAAAGCCTTGGTACATGACCTCGCGTTGGGTGAGGCTGGTTAAAAAAATGATGGGCGCTTTGACAAGTCCCTTAAAGGTCTTGCACAGCGTAAAGCCATCCGAACCAGGAAGCATAATGTCCAGCACCATACAGTCTACCGGTTGGCGCTCCAGCAGAGCAATCGCCTCGGCAGGGGTGGCGGCGGTGTGTACGGCAAAGCCCAGAGGTGTAAAGTAGCGCTCCAATATCCGTAAAATAGCACTGTCATCGTCTACGCACAAAAGTTGCTCCATACCGCTTTACCGCCTCCATTTTGAATCAGTATAACAGGTTTGATGTGGTTTTACAAAAGGTATGGGCAAAAAAAGGTTACGTTTTGGTTAAGACTGTGTGGCTTCCTGCAAAAATCGTTAAAATTTTGGTAGACTGGTGCCACGACAGGCGGGTGACATAATGCAAGCCACCACCCTATGTGACAGCGATGCACGGGGCGGCGGTACGCTCCGGGCCAAAAGCTCCGTGTTTATTCGTGTGCCCAGCAGAAATGCCATCGCCGATAGCTACTGCCACAATTTTGTAGCGCACACAGCGGGAAGAGGAGGAGCTCGGCCATGTATGAGGTGGGTAATTTCGGCGCGGTCAGCAGTACCCTTTTTGTCGCCATCGGCATCTATATGGCCCACACACTTTATAAAAGTCCTCGGCGCTGGTGGCAGTGCATCCTGGCGTGGCTGGGAGCTGGGGTACTCGTCGCCGTTCTGGGAGATCTCTTTGCCATTGTTTTACCCCAATTTAGCCCGGAGCGAGTAAATATCTTTACCGGCTGTGCCTTTGTAACGGCCTACCTGTACCTCTTTCCCAACCTCCCTTTGTCCCAGCGAATTTTTACCTATTTTCTAATAGACAGCTGCCAGTATCTGCTGGTACTGCTCTCTCGCACAGTAGCCATGCTCATGGTGGGAGCATTTGGCGCAGATGCGCAAATTGCCTTTGCCATCTGCTACCTCATCTGCGCGGCGGCATTCTGCGTGCTGTACACGCTTCGGTTAAAGGGCATAATTTTCCGAAGCCTGATCGCATTTCAGAAAAATCTTTTGGGGCTTGCCCTTTTTGCTGCGGTCTGCTATCTTTCCACCCTTCTTCTCATCGATGTTTGGGCTCCTTGGCCCGCGCTGACCGCTGCCACCGCTCTGGGGCACTTCGCTCTGCTATTTATGAATCTGGGCGGCTATCTGCTGGCCTTTCGCACCCTTACCGCCGTGCAGGATCGCAACGAGGTGGAGCGGGATGCACGATATATGGCGGAACAGCTGGCTCTCTTGGAGCGCTATTACACCGGCCTTGTGGAGCAAATTGAGCAAACCCGTATACTCAGCCACGACCTGCGCCATCATGCCGGTGCTATCTCCGTCCTCTGTGAAGAGGAAAACTGGAGCGCGGTGCGGGACTATGTGTCTGCGTTTTCCAACAACCTGCCCCGAGGGCTGCCCCAACGGTACTGCTCGGTGAGCGAAGTCAATGCCATGCTGGGCTACTATGCCGAATGCTGCGCACTGGAGGACATCCGCTTTAATTGCTGCATAGAGTTTCTGCCCGACACGGGCATTGCGCCGCTTCATCTGTGTATCATCCTCGGCAACGCTTTGGAAAATGCACTGGAAGCAAATCGCCTTATAACAGACAGCACAGCGCGGTTTATTGACCTAAAGGTGGCGCATGGTCAGCACTACCTTGCGCTCTGCGTTTCCAATTGCTTTCACGGCCCCCTCTCCACGGGGGAGAACGGACAACTCTCCAGCACGAAAAAAGAGCCGGGTCACGGTCTGGGTCTGTGCAGTATTCGGGAGACTGCTCAGCGGTATGACGGCTGGTGCACAACGAAAACCGAGGGTAATATTTTTACGTTGCAAGTCATCTTAAACTGCCCCGTTTCATCTGCTCCATTGGCGTCTAACTGCGGCTAAATAGCCTGATTAAAGTTTATCTAAAAAATAGCGAAATGCACAGAAGCCCAGGATTTTTTTGCAAGGCAAGCCGATTTTTTGCAACCACACTGAAGTATGGAAAGAAAAACCGGGGGTAACGCCCCGCATTCCCACCCCCGGCTTGGGCTCCACAGCCCAGCGCCGTGAGGACGGCAGGCTTTAAATTTCCAAGGCACTTGATTTGTGCCACTCCATGCCCGCTAACAGTACGCATGGTGGTAATTTTAGCAATTGACTTTGAACGTTTTGTCCTTCTGAATCCGGAACCACACTCATAGTCTGTACCAAACCACTTTTGGGAGGTATGGAACTATGAAACTCTTCCTGCTTAAACGAAAGATGCTCGGTGTGGTCGCCTGTCTGTTGGCGGCGGCCGCTATGTTTTACGTTGTAAACCACCCGGCCATCGTGGGTGCCGCCGCAACTACCCGCCAGCTCCCCATCTACTGCGTCCAGCGCGATCAAAAAATGCTCTCAATTTCCTTTGATGCAGCGTGGGGTAATGTGAAATAGCGGCCGCTGGGCCCGTTATCTCTGTAAGTATGTACCGGAGTATCAACGGAACCATGCTCAGCGTACAGAGCAAGTCTAGTCGCTTTTTTCGGCCCGGTGCCCGCCGGGTTGCCGCCACAAACTTCTCCGCCCAAATGGAGGTTGGAACCTTTCAAAATCCCGACGGAACTTTGGCAGTCATCTTTTTAAACCGGACCGACAAAAAGTTTTCAGTAGTTTTGCGCTTGAATGGGCACACTTTCCAATTAATTTGGAGGAACACTCTATTGCAATGATTGTGATTTAATCCCGGAGTTTAGCCCTATAAAATAATAGTTGTACCTCCCTTTACAATTTCTTATTTTAGTGGTAGCATAAAATATGCATAGGCAAAAAATGGCTTCTCTATGCAACAACTAAATACTTCTTTTTGTGACCTTGCAGGCAATGAACCTGCAAGGGTGAACAAGGGAATCGGGTTAAAATCCCGAACGGTACCGCCGCTGTAAGCGTTGAGGCCGCCGCTCGTTGACGAAAGTCAGTCACTGGAATGCAAGTTCTGGGAAGGCAGGGCACGGACGAAGGAGTTTTCTAAGCTCTATAAACGCAAGTCAGAAGACCTACAAGGAGAATTCTCTGCTTGCGGCAGTAACGCGGCAGGGAAAAATGACACAGAAATACGGCTGTGGCAATCAAACGGATTGCCGCAGCTTTTTTGTTGCCCGAAAGCAGACAAAAGTGCCCTGAGTACGTTGCGGTCTCAGTCGGCTGCGGTCATTGGAGGTGAGAAAACAGAAAATTCAAACCGCAGTATTGTGCCATCTATTTTTTAATAAAAGAGGTTGAGATAACATGAAAAAGCGAGTGTTGAGTTTAGTCTTGGCAATGGTTCTAATAGTGGGTCTGTTGCCCTCCTCGGCATTGGCGGCAGAACCGCTTTATGATACCCCCTCCCCTGCGCCCGCTGTCACAGAGCAGTTGGGTTCGAAAGCGGAGACAGCACCGGACACAGGAAATTCTGTTCCGGGTACAGATGAGGCAGAGGCTGCTGCGCAGGACATGTCCCAAGGCGCCTCCGCAGCTGGTCTGAACCTGAGCCCCGTGGTGGAAAATGATACCACCGCCCCCATTCTCACGGACGTGATCGCCATTCGTACCGCAGCAACAAGCGGTACGGTAACGTTTACCACAAACGAGACAGGAATTTATGAGGTACAGGTACTGGCAAAGGGTGCAGCGGCGCCTACTTCGTTTCAGGGTGAGGGAACCGCCTGCGATGCCGGAATCTTGGCAGCAGACATTACTTTAACCGCGGCAGAAGCTGATGTGTATGTGCTGGTCAAGGATGCCTCCGCAAACCTTGCCGTATCAGAAGCGCATCCGGTTGCCGCTCCTCGGCTGGGAACCTATCACAGTGCCAATCGCATCTCTGATGACACAGCAGAAATCTATGTATTTTCCCCACAGTCCGGAATCTATGCTTACACTGTTGTGGACAAGAATGCGGCAGCACCCTCAATCGCTTTTAACAAGGCCGGTGATTTACGGGCGGTAGAAAAAACGACCATTTCAATTACCGGTTTAACTTCAGGAGCAGAGCAGGATGTCTATGTCGATTTTACCTACAGCGATACGGCAAGGGAACGCCTAAAATTTGAGTTGCACCGATATGAAACGAATACAGATACGATTACAAAGGCGCAAGCTCATTTGGCCCAGACGCTGGACTTTATGCTTGCATCGGTCCCCGCACCCATTCAGGAAACCACAGCCGGAGACTGGACCGTGATGACGCTTGCCCGGGGTGAAGCTGTGGGCGTACCCGCGGGGTATTATGAGGCGTGGAAAAATGTAGTTGATCAGAAAATGATAGAACTGGAGGGTGTGCTCCACAGGGTCAAATATACGGAATACTCCCGCCTGCTGTTACCCCTGACGGCACTCGGCTATGATCCCACAAATGTTGGAGGCTATAATATTTTTGAGTATTATGCCAATTTATCAAAAGTTACAAAGCAGGGCATCAACGGTCCGATCTGGGCGCTAATTGCATTGGATTTAAATAATCGCCTGATTCCTGCTGATGCTGTAAACGCAGTATCCAGTACCTCAGACACCAACAAAAACAGTCGGGCAAAAATGATTGAGTATATTTTGAATAAGGAGATTGTCACAGCGGCTGGAATTACCGGGGGCTGTGCGCTTACCGGTAAAATTGCAGACCCCGATATGACCGCTATGGCCATTCAGGCCCTCCTTCCCTATTATAAGGGCAACGACATGCTCAAGGCCGAGTTCGATGACACCAGAACCTTTTTAGCCGGCACTTCAAAATACGAAACCTATGAGAAGATGATTTCAGCCGTCAAGGCCTACGTGGACAGGGGCATTGAAATTCTCAGCGTGCTCCAGCAGCAGGACGGCGACTATAATAGCTGGGGAACGGTTAATTTGGAGAGTACCGCCCAGGTCGTGGTCTCGCTTACCGGACTGGGAATCGACCTGCGTACAGACCCGCGCTTTATTAAAAACGGCAAGACACTTATAGACGGCATGATGAAATACGCCATTGAGGGCGGCGGCTTTTCCCATTCCTTTATTAATGACCCCGCCAATCCCGGCGCAGTCGGCGGTGCAGTCAATGCCATGGCCACAGATCAGGGCGGCTATGCACTGGTGGCGTTAGACCGGTTTATTAAGGGAAAAAACTGGCTCTACGATATGACCGATGTTACGCCCACAGAGCGTCCCGACACCGTTGCCCCTATGCTTTACGGAAAAACCACTGTGACCCGTGCCAGCGACAAGGCCACGGTAAAGTTTTATGTCAACGAGCCGGGCCGCTATTATTTCAGTCTGCTCAGCACAGAGGATGCCCTCACGGGCGAGGGAACTGTAATTACCGCCCAGAAACCCCAAACAATAAATCAAGGCATCACTCTTGAACTCCCGCTTTCCGATGTAGCGGCCAAAACACTGTATCTTGTATTAACCGATGTAAAAGAGAAGGATGCCGCAGGAAATTCCAGGTCTCTTGAAATTGCAATCCCAGCGTTTGATCTTGTTCCCCCCACCCTCACGAATACAAAGGTCGACCGCCTTTCTGCGGCAAAAGCAACCGTCCGTTTTGATGCAAGTACCGCGGGAGCCTATTATTACAAGGTAGTCGACAGCGGCGCTGAGCCGCCTGTGATTTCCACGGCCGGTACCGGTCAGGCAATGCAGGCCGGCGCCAATCTGCTTACCATGACCAATTTAAGCGGCGATACGGAAAAGGATCTTTATCTTATTGCCTGTAACGCCGACCGCGTTCCTATGAACAGCGCCATTAAAATTACAATTCCCCCCTACGTCCCCTCCGGGGATGGAAAGCCCGAAACAGATGAATATGCGGCAGACCGGGCCAAGGCATTGGAGCAGCTTGACAAGGCCTTTTTCAAGTGCAGCGCAAGTGACTACACCGCCGACAACTGGACGAAATTAAAAGCGGCGTATGAAAGCGGCAAAGCCGCCATTAAGGCAGCCAAGCCAACGGACGCTTATGCAAAAGCCATTTATAACGCTCTAAACGCAGCGATTGCTGCCATGGATGCCGTGCCCATCCACACGTCCGCTACGGTTACCATTGCAGTTTCCATGGATGCGAATACGCTGGGACTGGGCTACCTCATTAAGCCCACGCTGGTTACCGTTCCAAAGTACACCAAGGCATCCCAGGTCATTACTGACCTGCTGAGAAAAAACGGTTATGCCATCAGTAACACCGGTACCGTGGAGGAGAGCTTCTATTTGGCCGGTATTTCTCCCGTGGACCAAACAGAGGTCTCAATCCCTGCTTTTATTCAATCTGCCGCCGGCAATCTTTGCATGGACGATAAAGCGGACTATGAGCTGAGCGAATTTGACTACTTTAATATGTCCGGCTGGATGTATTCTGTTGGCGATTTTTCGAATGGGGGAGCTTCCTTCCCCGGCGTAGGCTCCTCCAGCTGGCGGCATGTAGACGGTGAGGTCATGCGCTGGCAGTTTACCGTTTACGGCTATGGGGCTGATCTCAATGCCGATAATTCTTCTTGGGGTACTGCCAGTATTGTAAACGTGGGCGATAAGAGTACTCTCACATGGGCAGTTGCCTCACTGCGTGATCAGTATGACGACAAAGTCCTGGAGGCCAATCAAGCCTATACTGCTGCAATTAGAGTTCTTACCAATCCGGAGGCTACACAGTCAGCAATTAACAGCGCAGAAAAGGTTCTGTCAAAGGCTACCTTTGGTTCCGCTACGGAAGATACCGGCTCCGGAAAAACTCCATCAAAGGTACCCTCTGTTGTGGAAACAATAAAACTCCCCGCCACTGTGGATAAGAACGGCAGTGCAACTGCCACACTGTCCAAGACCGAAGCCAACAAGGCGCTGGATGCCGTCAAGAAAAATGCGGCCACCGAGTTGGTCATTGCCCCCGAAATTAAGGGTCAAGCAAGCAAGGTAGCTGTTACGCTGCCCAAGGACACGCTTGCAAGCCTCTCCAAGGACACCACTGCCGCCCTGACAATCCAGTCTAACGTGGCAAAAATCAGCCTGCCCACTGCCGCCCTTGCTGCTATTGCCTCAGAAAGCGGCAGTGATGTAAGTATTACGGCGGAAAAGGCAGACACCGCAACACTCAGCGATGATAATAAGGCCCTGGTGGGCGACCACCCTTTATTTAATCTCTCTGTGCGTGTAGGCACCAAGGCTATCACTAAGTTTAACGGTGCTGTCACGGTGTCGCTGCCCTACACCCCCACAAAGGGCGAAGACACCAGAAAGCTTACCATTTACTATCTTGACAAGGAAGGCAAAGCCGTGGAGATGGCGGGAGCGCATTACGATACCGCCGCCAATAGCATTGTTTTTGAGACACCTCACTTCTCTGCCTTTGCCGTAGTCTACGATGAAAACAAGGTGGTCATTTCCTTTACCGATGTGACCGAGAACGACTGGTTCTACGACGGGGTAAAATTCGTCGTCACCAACAAGCTTTTTTCCGGCACCTCATACACCACCTTTAGCCCCAAGGCCGACATGAGCCGGGCAATGCTCTTTACCGTCCTCCACCGCATGAGCGGCAAGGCCACCGAGGACACCGGAGACACCTGGTACACCGCCGCTATGGCATGGGCCATGGCCGAGGGCATCAGCGACGGCACCACCCCCGCTAGTTCCATAACCAGAGAGCAGATGGCCACCATGCTCTATCGTTATGCATCCAAAGCGGGATGCGATGTGTCTCACGCGGCAGACCTAACGCTCTACACTGACAGCAGCAAGGTTTCCAACTGGTCGAAGGCCGCCATGGAGTGGGCGGTTGGCGCCGAAATCATGACGGGCCGCACCGCCACCACCCTTGTCCCCGATGGCACCGCCTCCCGGGCGGAAGTTGCCGTAATGATGCAGCGGTTCCTGACCAATCTGGCCAAATAACAAGCTGCCTACGGAGGAAAAGGGGCACTTGCAAAAAGCATCATTCTGGGAGGATTACTATGAAACAGAAAGCCATAAAGCTTCTATCTATTTTAGTTGCACTAACCCTGATAACGGGTACTGTCAGCGCCATGGCGTTTGGTAACAAAACACTTGACGCAGCCGTTACCGACACTGCCGCCTATATGTATCAAACCGTCAAGTCTCCTCAAGTGGGCTCCATCGGTGGGGAGTGGGCTGTGTTGGGCTTGGCCCGCAGCGGCTATGATGTGCCGATGGAATACTATCAAAATTACTATGAGACAGTTGTGGACTATGTCAAAGCCTGTAAGGGAAACCTGCACAACAAAAAATATACTGAATACTCCCGCCTCATTGTTGCTTTGAGTTCCATCGGCAAAGACCCTACACAGGTAGGGGGTTATAACCTGCTCACCGCCTTAGGCGACTATGACAAGACCATTTGGCAGGGGCTCAACGGTCCCATCTGGGCACTCATATCTCTGGACTCGGGCAATTATGAAATGCCCCAAAATCCTGCCGCAAAAACTCAGGCTACTCGGGATATGTATGTCCAGCGGATTTTGGACTGCCAGCTTCCCGACGGCGGCTGGTCGCTCTTTGGGGGCACATCTGCCGCATCCTCCGGTGATGGTATATCCGATCCTGATATTACCGGCATGGCCCTGCAGGCACTGGCAAAATATCAAGACCGCACCGATGTAAAAAAAGCTACCGGGGAGGCACTGGCCTGTATGTCCAAGCGGCAGGACAGCAACGGCGGCTTTTCTAGCTGGGGCACCACCAACTCTGAAAGTTGCGTTCAAATGCTGGTTGCCCTGTGTGAATTGGGTATTCCCCTGGATGACCCGAGGTTTGTTAAAAAAGGCAAAACCATGCTTGACAACCTCATGACCTTTTATCTTCCGGGCAGCGGATTTCTGCACACAGCCGACGGCAGCGGCAGTAACCAGATGGCCTCTGAGCAGGGGTTTTACGGTATCATTGCGGCCCAGAGACTGCGGGATGGCAGACCCACCCTATATCGCATGACAGATGCGCTTTCCGTTCCTTCCTCCCCGGAAAAGGGACTAAAAAAAGGAGATGGCCTAGAGGGCAAACATGCAGATATTCAGACACAGCCGATTGTTAATCTGGGCAAGACGTTTGACGATATTACCGGTGTATACGCCCATAAAAATCAGCCTGCTATTGAAAGCTTAGCCGCCCGTAATATTATTAGCGGAAAGGACACCGGTCTCTTTGACCCTGAAGGCACCATGACTCGCGCTGAATTTTCCAGTATCGTGGTGAAGGCGCTGGGACTGACCCCAAAAGCCACCGATACTTTCTCCGATGTCCCTGCCGATGCATGGTTCGCTTCCGTGGTAGGCACAGCCTACACTTATGGCATCGTTACAGGTATAGACTCCACCCATTTTACCCCCTCCGGAACAATTACCCGGCAGGAGGCCGCCGTCATGATCGCTCGTGCCGCTAAGCTCTGCGGAATGGAGACCGATTACGACGCCGCTGCCTCCCGTGATGTGCTGGCGCAGTTCTCTGACTATGTAAAGAGTGCAGACTGGGCACGTTCCGCTCTGGCCTTCTGCTATCAGAATGAGCTGCTCCCCAGCAGTGACATGGAAATTCTCCCTCGGCAGGAGATGAAGCGCTGTGAAATTGCTCAAATCGTATTTAACCTGTTGGGCAGTAGCAATCTGCTGTAAGGAGGTCATCTTTTGAAATTTACAAAAGGACACATCATCGGTGTCGTGGCTATTGTGGCGGTGCTGGCCGGTCTATTCTGGTGGGGCGGAGGCGCCCCCGGCCTGCAAGGCTGGGCAATTGCAAAGCCCAGCGCCGCAGTCACACCGTCACCGTCTGTAACGGTTGCTGTGGCCACTCCCACCGCAACCCCATCTCCTACTGCCGAGGCACAGAACACCCCTGCCCCGCCAGCCGAGACATCGCCCGAGCCAGTGCCGTCACAGACACCGGAAGCTACGCTC